>NZ_BAABBE010000027.1:0-116700 GCF_039537795.1 Lentzea roselyniae | reverse complement strand
GCTGCTCGTCCAGGCCGTCCAGGCCGGTCGCGGGCTTCGAGTTCTCGGCGTTCTCCACGCCGGACATCATGTCGGTCATCAGGTGCACTTCCATGATCGGGAGTTACACCGCTCGTTTTACAGTCCCGTTTTGTTCCGGCTATGTGCGAATGTTGGCCGATGTCGTTTTTCTCGGTCGGCTCGTTGAGGTTTGGCTGGCGGTGTGCTTGCCGAAAATGCCATCCGTGCAGGTCAGGCGGCGTGGTGGTACTCGTTGAGGATGGGGCCCAGTCGCTGCCGTCGGCGGCTGTTGAGCTGGTGACCGCTGCTTGATCCGTGGTTGCAGTGGCTGTAGCGGTCGAGCGTTGGCGATGCCTTGATGGGTCGGTGAGTGTTGTGGAACTTCTCGTACTCGCGCAGGGCGTGGAGTAGATGCCGCTGGTTCCACCTCAGTGTGCGGTCGAGGAGTTCGTGGCGACAGGTCCGGATCCAGCGTTCCATGATCGCGTTCATTCGCGGGATCCGGACACTGCTGAGGACGACCCGGATGCCCACGTTGGCGAGCACAGCGTCGAACAGAGCGGGACACGTCCCGCCGCGGTCCCGGATCAGGAACCGTGCGTGCCTGCGGGTGTCTTCGAGGTCCATGACGAGGGTATTGCGGTCTGGGCGACCCAGGAAGCGGTCGGATGCGCGGTGGCGCCCAGAATGCGAACCCGGCGGCTGGCGTCCGGCGGACCAACACTCGGAACCGGTGAAGCGCCCTGATCGATGCATCTTCAGTTCTCGTTGCCGATCTGCCGTCCGGCCGATTTGCCTTGCATGCGAGATTCGTTCCACGTCGAGATCGGCATCGCATCTGGCGGCTGCTCGTCCGCATGTCAAGCCCTTGTCATCGGCAGTCGATATTGGCGAGCCGCGAGCCGTTGGCAGCTACAAGGTCCCTTCCGGGAAACCTCCATACTGCCGTGGAATCGATGAGCCATTTGTGTTTACGGTTCGGGAATACGCGGTTCATGCCCCATGGTCAAGCCGACTTCGTTCCGGCTGCCTGACCCTCCAGACGACTCGCAAGTCGTCAGGTTTCTACGCGTTCTCGAGTGGCGGAGCCGTGGCGGTTGTGCATGTTCCCAACAGTCGGCTGCGTTCCCCAGCTGGCCGAAGCCCAGGTGGAGCGGTACGGCGCTCGCCGAGGCCATGAACACGATCGGCGCAGAAGCGGGCAGACGGACGAACCACGGCCGGCCTCGGTGGCGCAGTGGCTCAGCGGGGCGCGTCCTCGGCGACCGGTTCCCGAGTTCGTCGCCGAAGCGTTCTCCCGGCGGTTGGGCCGGGTAGTGAAGCGGGGTTCGACGAGGCGGGTGTCTGTCACGTCTACCGGCTCTCCAATCTCGACGTGCCGTCTTGGCCCGAGGCCCTCGCCGTGGCCGGCGGCGGAAGGGCGGCGGTACCGGCAACTCGGTTGGATCTGTCAGCGGTGACGGCGGCAAGCACCATGCTGCGGATCTTCTCGGAGGCCGACAGTGCCTACGGCGCCGGACACATGCGCTCGGCACTCGTGGAATACCTCAAGACAACGGTCGAGCCGCTGCCGGCTGCACGGGCAACCTCGCCAGCTGTGCGGCGCGAGTTTCTGACAGTAGCTGCGCAACTGTCCTACCTGTGCGGCTTCATGTGTTTCGACGACCAGCTCCACGACGCGGCGCAGGCGCGCTGTCGGACGGCGCTTGGACTCGCCGCAGAGGCAAACGATCCCGACACGTATGCCATTGCCCTGCGAGCGATGAGCGTGCAGGCTCACGCGGTCGGGCATTGCCGCCCGGCGGTGGAGCTGGCTGAGAGCGCGGTCGGTGCCGCGTCGGTCAACAGGTCTCCGGAAGTGCAGGCGTTCGTGGCCGGGCAGCTCGCCGTCGCGCACGCCGTCGCGGGGAATCGGCGTGCGCCGACCGCCGGTCTGGTCTCCGCGGAACGTCACTTTGAGCGCGCGACCAGCTCTCATGTGATCGGTGTGTACCGTGCTTCGCTTGCCCATCAGCGAGCCGTTGTGCACATCTGGATGGAGAATCCACGCGCAGCTGTCAGCTCGATGAAGGAGTCCATCCGCAGCCGCCCTGCCACGGAGGCGCGTTCCAAGGTCATCACTTTGGCTCGACTTGCCGAACTGAAGCTCCGCGCCGGACAAGTCGAGCAGGCCGTGCGGACATGGCACCGCTCCCTCGACGGGTATCCGATGATCCGCAGCGGACGGGCCACGACCGCACTCGGTGCCTTGCGGTCATGCTTACGGCCGTACCGTGGGGCACATGAGCTGAACGATCTGCTGGACCGGGCGTCCGCTCTGGAGGGCCGACCCCGACGACCAGCCGGGTAGGACTTCGGTGGTGATGAGCCGCCGCACCACCGACAGCGGTCCCAGCCCTGACAGGACGGCGAGCACCTGATGGCCGAGGTCACGGGAGTCAGGCGACGTCGGCACCAGCCCGACACACGCCGCGCCCGCAAGCCAGGCCGGTCGGAGCTCGTCCACTCGGTGGACGATGTGGGTCTGCGCGCACACGGGCACGGCTAGCTGCAGTGATTTCTCGTTGCTCTCCGCGCTCGCCGAGCCCAGTACGAGCACGGTGTCGGACGACGCGGCTACTGCACGGACGGCCGCCGCGTAATCGGAGGCGGCGTAGCAGAACGCGTCGGGGTGAGAGCCGCGAATTCTCGGGTAGCGGGCCCGCAACGCGGCGATGACGTGTGCGGCGTCCTCGATCACCACGCCGGGTTGCACGAGGTACGACACCCTGTGGGGGTCGAGGTGGAGGCTGGTGATCTCGTCACCGGGCTCGAGCAGGATGACGCCTTCTTGCTCGCAGGCGAGCACGGACACCTCGTCCTGCCCGCGCTTGCCGATCACGATCACCTGATCGCCGCGTTGTCGGAACACTTTCAGGTCGTCGCGCGCCGTCACGACATGCGGACAAGGAGCGTCATTCGGCTTTGCCCCCACGTCTCCGCCCCCGCACGACTGCTTCACCGGAGCCAGGATGGCGCGTCGGCTGCGCCACACCGCCGACCAGGTGTTCACCACGTCCCGAGCCGCCTGATGCCCTGCCTGATCGGTGGCGTGGACAGCTACGCAGAAGCCCACCGCCCTATCGTCGCGATCCAAGTAGGAGGCGGTGAAGAGCACTCCATTCGGCGCGTCTGCATTCACGGCGAAGGGCTGGCTGACACTCGTCGCGTGATGACCTTCGCGGCGAAGGCTTGCCACGAGCGCCGCTGCGGAGGGACACCGCACCAGCCCCCTGTCCGGGTGCACGAACGGTCCCACCTGCAGCTGACCGGACACTGCGCCACGGACGGGCAGCTGACGTCGCTCCACGGATCTGTTCATGACCGCCCCTGTTCGTAAAGTAATCATCCTGCAACGGATAGTAGTTATTTGGCGAGGTATGAGAAGTGGTCCGCGATGAGGAAAGCCGGTTCGGTGACCGCAGTACGCACTGCTTGGGTGTGACTGGCGACAACGCAAAACGCTGTGTTCGCACCGCTCTCGCTCAGGAGGCTGAAGTGTCGGCCTCGAACGAACGACACGTCAGTCGAGTCGTCACTCCCGCTCCCGTGATGGCGACTGCTGTTGTTGCCAAACTTCTCGCCATCGTCTCCTGTCGGAGGTCCTAATGTCCGCCGACGGAGCTGCCGACAGCGGAGGAGGCGAGTGCGTGAGCATCGACGCGGGATGCCGCGGATCTTGTGGGACGCCGATGGGACACCCTGCTCGCCGAGGTCGGTGCGACGCTGACCGCCGTATCGGTGTGGTGAGTTCATTCCGCGCCGGTTCTTCACGATGGCGGATGCGGCTGGGATTGCGGGGCTGTCGTTCCCGCAGGAGATTCGGTGGGGGCGGCGTGGACCTCGCGACGTGAGGGACGTTGGTCGAGGAACTGGCCTTCCGGCGCGCCGAACCCGCCTTCCTGATGTGATGAGCATGGGGCACGGGTGTGGCGGGGTGTTGCACGACTCCGGCCGAGCGCGTTGTCGGCGGTGACGGCCTGACCCACTCACAGCGCTACCTGAACTACCGCCGCCTCATCCTCACGTGTCTGGTCACCGGATTGATGCGTGCCCTTCTCGAGCGATGTGTGACACGGCTGCGCAAAACCGTCCGCCACGGGACGCCCGTGACGGACCTGCCGAACGTCCAGGCGGCCGTCGCAGGATGCACATCGCGGTCGAACCTGCCAGGGCCCCCCGGTTCCCCGGTTGCGGGGCGAGGAGTGCCGCCCCGTGGTGCTCCAACTTCGGGTGGCCCGACCAGTAGTTAGGCCTTGGTGCACTGGCCGTAGAGCGGTCACGAAGTCTCTGTGGGCTCTGGGTCAACTGCGTCCGCTCGGACGGCTTACGTTCCGCTGGCACGCTGGACTACACGTCAATTCGCTCTACGTGCTTCAAAGGCTAACAGGGCGTCCGAGCGTGTCTTCACCGCGGCCTGCAGCGAGGGGATGCGCGTGCGTCTGAGGCAGGACCTCGCGCCCGAAGCCACCATGGGATGTCGAGTGGCCGAAGCCGATCCTGGCGAACAATCTTCGATCTGCCTGAGACCAGGCCGATCGACAACACGGCGACCGCGTCATCGATCGCGAAAGCGTCATGGCCGCTTGGATACGGCGGGGACGTCGGGGCGGTGACCTCTGGCGCCGAGGAGTGATCACGACACTGCCACCGTCCGACAGCGCTGTGCCGGATGCCGCCTCCGGATTCGGATGACCCGGTGGTCGCCGGCGTCGGAGATACGACCCCGGTTTCGGCCGAACACCCGCACCACGGGAATCGCGTGATCATCCTGGCGTCGGGGAGGCCGCTGGTCGGTGATCGGCCATTCGCCCGGCGCGGAGCTTGTCGTCGCCGGTCACTGGCGACGTGACGGTGGTCGCGCACTCGTGGCGGTGGGCACCGCTGCGGCCACAGTTCTTCGACCGGAGATGCCTGAGACGAGGCAGAACGCGTGACGCATCCCGTGTTGTGTGAGCGCTGGCTGTTACTGCTAGCCTCCCGATCATGACTCCTGTGTTCAGATGAACACGGGATCAGTCCCGGGTTTGGGTGTTGGAATTCTTCTTCCAGATCCACGACCGTCGACCCGCAACCGCCAGGGCAACGACATCGGCGCCAGCTACCGCTCGGCGATCTTCTACACCGATGACGCGCAGAAGCAGGTGGCTGAGGCGACCATCGCCGACGTCGACGCCTCCGGCAGTGGCCGGGCAAGGTCGTCACCGAGGTGACCCAGGCGACGGAGTTCTGGGAGGCCGAGCCGGAGCACCAGGACTACCTGGAGCGCTACCCCAACGGCTACACGTGCCACTACGTGAGGCCGGAATGGCAGCTCGGCGAGAGGTAGAGATCGTCGCACTGCACGTCTCAGCCGTGCACGCCTTCGAGGGCCGTCCGTCGGACGGCCCCCGTCCCGATCCCGAGCCGGTCGGCCGGGACCACGTGGAGCTGCGGGCCGGACTCGGCATCGTCGGCGACAGGTTCTTCAACCACCCCGCCCACCACAACGCGGCGGTCACGGTGATCGCGGCCGAGTCGCTCGACCCGTGGCCGGTGGATCCGCTCGTGGCGCGGCGGAACATCGTGGTGCGCGGGTTCGACGTGGACGCACTGGCTCGCGGCACCGTGTTCAGCCTCGACACCGGTGCCCGGCCGGTGCGGTTCGAGGTCCACCGGCCGGCCAGCCCGTGCGCCTGGATGGATGTGGTTGTCGCGCCGGGCGCGCTCAAGGCGTTGCGCGGGAAGGGCGGCAAGCGGTGTGTGCCGCTCGACGACGGGGTGTTGCGGGTTGGCCCGGCTGTGCTCGTTCTGGGTTGACGGGGTGCCGTGCAACCTGAAAGCGGTCCTCGTCATAGTGATCACATGAAGTGGTTACGCCGCAAGCCAACGATCATCACCGCGATCAGCCTCGTCGTCGTCCTGACGGCCGCGGTCGTGCTGTGGAACGTCAGCAGCTCCCGCACGTTCCAGTTCTTCGGTGAGCTGGTGGACCGGGTGGAGACGAACGAGAAGGTCGTGGCGCTCACGTTCGACGACGGCCCGGACCCCGCCGGCACCCAGTACGTCCTGGACGCGCTCGCCGGGGAACAGGTCCAGGCCACGTTCTTCCTCATGGGCCGCGACCTCGCGAAGTACCCCGATCTCGGCAGGAAGATCGCGGCAGCCGGGCACGAGATCGGCAACCACACCTACAACCACCAGCGGATGGTCGGTGTGCTGCCCAGCACCGTGGTCAAAGAGGTCGAGGACACCGATGCCGAGATCCGCAAGACCGGCTATCAGGGCGACATCCACTTCCGCCCGCCCAACGGCAAGAAGCTCTTCGCGTTGCCGCACTACCTGAGCGAGCACAACCGCAAGACGATCATGTGGGACGTGGAACCGGACTCCGCGGGCACGCCCACCGCGCAACAGATCGAGCGGGAGACCCTCGACCGCACCAAGCCGGGCTCGATCATCCTTCTCCACCCCATGTACGTGACGCGCAACGACACCAGGCAGGCCCTCAAGCCGATCATCGCCAAACTGAAGGAGCGCGGTTTCCGGTTCGTCACCGTGTCCGCGCTCCTCGACCAAGCCTGACTCAGATCAGGTCGGCCAGCTCCACCCGGCGGAGGAACTCGCTGCGGACCCGGTCCGCCACCTTGTTCACGACCTCGGCGCCGTCGTCGGACGGATCGATGTGCACGCGGAACGGTGGCTTCTTCGCGTCGACGACGTCCACGATCGCGTCAGCGACGGCCGAGACGGACGCCCACGGCGGCTCCAGCTCGGCGAGGCGAGCACCCACCTGGTCCATCAGGCCGGGGTAGAGCTCCTCGTAGGCCTTGGCCACGTCACCGTCGGCGGGCGTGCCGCTGTGCGCGAAGTGGTTGGTGCCGTGGGTGAACGCGCCCGGCACGACGATCGTGGTTTCGATGCCGAACCGGAGGAGCTCGGCGCGGTACGACACCGCGACCGCGTCCATCGCCGCCTTGGCCGCGAAGTACGGCGCCAGGTACGGGGGAGTGCCGCCACGTGTCGAGCTGGAACCCACCCACACGACGCGCCCGGAACGCCGACCGCGCAGGTGCGGCAGTGCGGCGCGGTTGACCCGCTGTGTGCCGAGGACGTTGACGTCGTACAGGGCCGCGTACTGCTCCGGGGTGAAGGCCTCGGCCGGGCCGGTGACCATGTGGCCGGCGTTGTGCACGACCACGTCGAGGTGGCCCTGCTCGGCGATGATCAGCTCGATCGCCGCGTCGGCCGAGGCCTGAGACTGCACGTCGAGCTCGACGGCGTGCACGTCGGCGTTGTTCTCGGCGCCGAACGCCCCGAGCTCGGCGACGGCCGGCGCGTTGCGGCCCGTGGTCTCCCGCATGCCGGCGTAGACGGTGTGGCCCGCGCGAGCCAGTGCCCGCACCGTCAACGCGCCGAAACCGCTGGATGCTCCCGTGACAACGATGACCTTGCCCATCAGATGATGCCTCCGTTCGCACGAACGACCTGACCGTTGATCCAGCGGGCGGGGCCCGCCAGGAAGGAGATGACCTCGGCGATGTCCTCCGGCGTGCCGATGCGCTCGAGCGGTGCCTGCTTCGCGAGGTTGTCGATCGTCGCCTCGTCCTTGCCCTCCAGGAACAGGGCGGTGGCGGTGGGGCCGGGGGCGACGGCGTTCACGGTGATGTCACGGCCGCGCAGCTCGCGGGCCAGGATCAGCGTCAGCGCCTCGACACCGCCCTTCGTCATGGCGTAGGCGCCGTACTGAGGGAACCGCAGGCCCACGACCGACGACGAGACGTTGATGATCGCGCCGCCGTTGCGCAGCTTGCGGGCCGCCTGCTGGGACACGACGAACGTGCCGCGGCCGTTGGTGCGCTGGATGCGGTCGAAGACCTCCAGGTCCATGTCCGCGACCGTGCCCAGCGGCATGATTCCGGCGGAGTTCACGACGACGTCCACGCCGCCGAACGTCTCCGCGGCCAGGTCGAACGCGGCGGCCACGGCGATCTCGTCCGCGACGTCGGCCTGTGCGGCGATGGCCTGACCACCTGCCGCCTTGATCTCCTCGACCGCCTTGTCTGCCTCCACCTTGTTGCCGGCGTAGACGATGACGACGGCCATGCCGTCCGCGGCGAGACGCTCGGCCGCTGCCCGTCCGATGCCCCTCGACCCGCCGGTGACGATCGCAACCCGAGTCATAGCAGTGCTCCCAGCTGGCGTTTCCGTTGCTAACACCAACAACGTATCACCGATATCGAATCGACGCTACCTCTTGCGTGTTATCGTCGTTACATGGACACGAGAGAGCGGTTGGTGAAGGCTGCGGCCGACCTGCTGATCGAGGGCGGCAAGGAAGCTGTCTCCACGCGCGCGGTGGCGTCGGCGGCGGGTGTGCAGGCGCCGACGCTGTACCGGCTGTTCGGGGACAAGGACGGCCTGCTCGACGCCGTCGCGGCCTACGGCTTCTCCGACTACCTCGCGACCAAGCACGCCATGGGCGCCAGCGACAACCCTGTCGACGACCTGCGTCGCGGGTGGGAGCTGCACATCGGGTTCGGCCTGGCGCGGCCCGCGTTCTACCTGCTGATGTACGGCGAACCGCGCAAGCGCGAGGCGCGGATGGAGGCGGACGCGATGCTCCGCGAGATCATCAGCCGCATCGCGGCGGTGGGCCGGTTGACGGTCCCGGTCGAGCAGGCCGCGCAGTTCGTGCACGCGGCGGGCATGGGCGTCGTGCTGTCGCTCATCGCGACGCCGGAACCCGAACGCGACCTGGAGCTGATCACGTTCTCGCGGGAGCAGGTGATCAGGGCGATCACGACGGACGTCTCACCGGACGAGCCGACGGACATCCCCAGTCGCGCGATCGCGTTGCGCGTCGCCTTGGAGGAGGACCCGCCCCTGATGCTGTCTCCAGCGGAACGGGCCCTCCTGGCCGAATGGCTCGACCGCGTAGCGAAGTAACCAGTTGCGCGTCCCGGAACGTTGACGAGGTGATTCACGCTCAGCAGCGCGCCTCGCGGCACCGCCCCCGCGCCCCCGTACAACCAGTACGAGGACGCGGGGGGCGCCACCACGATGCACCCGTCTGACCGCGAATTCCCCGGCAACCTTCCGGGTCACACCACTAGGCGTTCGGGTCGAACGGGATCCCGGCCGGCTTGGCGATGCCGAGGTTGTGGTTGAACGCGCCGTCCTTGATCGCGAGCGACGCGCTGCCGAAGTTGGCGTTCACCAGGATGTCGCGCACCCCGGCCGGGAAACGGTCCCAGCTGACCAGGTCGGGGTACTGGTAGACGCCGTAGTGGTTCTCGGCCTGCTCGTTGAAGCCCGCGAGCCGGAAGCAGTGCGTGCCGGCGCCGTCCTTGTGGTAGATGATCTTGGCGTGGGTACCTTCCCACGCCACCTTGTCGCGCGAGTAGGTGCTGTACTTGCCGTGCGCCGACGTCGAGACGTACTGGGCCACGTCGTTCTGCACCCAGATGATCACGTGTTCGATGTCGTGCCGGTGGCCGCAGCAGTCCCAGCCCGGCACGGCCTGGTCCTTCTCGAAGTACAGGTCGTACAGGTAGGCGCACCAGCCGTTGTTGCACTTGGAGCGGCTGTAGGAGTTGGTGTTGTCCAGGTCGGACCGGTCGTGGCAGTTGCCGTTCAGCGCGCCCGAGTTCTTCAGGCCCGTCGCCACCTGACCGGTCGGCGAGATCGCCGGGGTCGGGTAGCAGCCGTCGCCGTCGTAGTCGAACGCCGGCTGCCACTTGCCGTCCTCTGCCGCGTGGTTGGCAGGGATCGCCTGGGGCGGATCAGCCCACGCGACGGCGGGCAGCAGGGCGGTGATCAGGAGCGCGCCGGTCAGCGCGGGCAGGAACTTCCTCAACAGGGGCCTCGATTCCGGTGAGCAGGGGTAGCGGAGAGGCTTGCGAGGCAGAAGGTGGTACATGAACAGCGTTCACGTCTAGATGGTTCGCCGAATCTTTGCCGTACCGGGAAATTCATTCATGGTCCGGCGACGTCCCGTACACGCCTGAACTCGATCAAGAACGTCGCTCCGAACGACGAAGCCGCTGGGCCTGGCGGTGCTGCGGGTGCTCGCCGACACCGGCTGGGTCTACCTGCGCTACTTCACCGTGGGGAGAAGGGCCGCGGCCTCGGCGCGCGCCTGTGGACGCACCTGCGTGACGAGATGACGGCCGCGGGGCACACCCGGATCATCTACGACGTCGAGGACCCGGCCCAGCCCGGCATCGGCCCCGCGGAGGAACTGGTCAGGCACCGGTGCATCGCCTTCTACCAGCGGCTCGGCGCTGTGGTGCCGCCCGTCCACGGCCACCTGCCGCCGCAAGGGAGCGCCAGCCACCCGATGCTGCTGATGGCCGCCGACTACGTGGCGAACACCCCGCCGGCCGCCGAGGACGCGGAACGGATCGTCCTGGCGGTGTGCGAGCACCGGTACGGCATGGCGGCCACCGACCCCGTCGTGGCCGAGACGCTGCGGCTGAGCGGCCCGTCCTACAGCCGGGCGGACCCGACCTTCCAGTAGCCGCTGAACATGACCGCCTTCCGGTCCACCCCGCGGTCCTTCACCAGATGCCGCCGCATCCCGGTCGCGAGCCCCGACTCACCGCACGCCCACCCGTAGTCCACCGTGGACAGCGCCTTGCCCGCGATCGCCTTCAGCACCGCGGACCCCGGCTCGTCCGCACCGCGGAACACCCACTCCACGTCCAGATCAACCCGGTAGGACTCGTCGGGCACCTCGACGAAGACCTGCACCGGCCGCGTCCCGTTCTCGAGAATCGCGGACAACGCCGGCAACGCGGTTTCGTCGGCCACGAGCAACACCGAGCCATCGGCAGGTGGCCGGTACGCCGACCCGCCCGCGCGGAAGCCCGCCTTGTCGCCCGCGATGGCCCGGCGAGCCCACCGCGTGCCCGGCCCCGCGTCACCGTGCAGCACGAAGTCGACGTCGATCTCGGCGACGGCGGGCCGGTGTGCGCGGATCGTGTACCAGCGCAGGTCGGGCCGCACGTCCTCCGGCATGGCGCGCAGCGCCGAGCGGACGTTGATCCGGTCGTCGGCTGGCATGACCAGTTCGCGGCCGGTCGCCACCATCAGGCCGAAGTACTCGTCGGGGCCCGTCAGCTCGAACGAGGCGAACTCCGGCGCGTGGAACGTCACGCGCCTCATGTGTGCGCTCAGCTCCGTCACCGCCGTCACGGTCATGACGAACTGTTCGAAGACCTCGCGGCGGTTCGCGGGGGCCATCACCAGCTCGGAGGCCTTGGTGGCAGCCTTGAGCGCGAACCTGTCGAGGGCGGAGTAGCGCGACATGCCGAGCAACGTACACCTTTGGTTAGGCTTGCCTAAACCCTCGGGCGGAAACGGGGGATGACCGGCAGACTGCCTGTCATGTTTCCGAGGACCGCTCAGCAACAGTGGTGGTTCGCCTCGCCGGAGGAGAAGAGCCGGAGTCAGGCGATCGGCCTGCGGCTCGCGATCGCCTATCACGAACGGGACGCCGAAAGCGTCCAACGGCTGCTGCCCGAGGACGACGACGAGATCCGCCTGGTGATGGGCTCGCTGGAGAACGGCCTGCTCGCGCTCAACCAGGTCTACCCGCCCGGCCCGCCGGACGAGGTCTGGGAACGCGTCACGCCGATCATCGACGCCGTCGCGCCCAAGGGTGTGGGGCTGCGGACGCGCGCGCTGCTCGCGGCGATGTCGCACGCCATGTACAACGTGACGCTCGGCGAGATCTACGAGCGCAAGGAACAGGATCCGTACACCGGCGCGCACTTGTTCGCGGCCATCACCGCGATGCGCGCAGACGAGCACGAGGGCGGCCTCCAGCGCATGCAGGACAAGGTGAACGAGCTCGACCAGGACTAGCGTGCTGTGCTAACCCTCCGCGGCTTCGATCACGTCGTCGAGCACGGAGCGGGTGTTCTGCAGGTCGGCGATCATCCGGTCGATCCGCTCGCGTTCCTTCCTCAGGTCCGCGACCAGCGCGGGGATGGGGATCTCGCACGGCCGGCCGTCGCGGTCGCGAAGGAACGGCAGCATCAGCGCGATCTTCTTGCTGGACAGCCCGGCCGCGAAGAGCTCCTGGATCCTGATCACCCGGTCCACCGCCCGCTCTGAGTACTCGCGCTGGCCGCCGGCCGTGCGGGTGGACGTCAGCAGGTCCTGCTGTTCGTAGTAGCGCAAGGACCGTTCGCGGACGCCCGTGCGTCGCGCGAGTTCGCCGATCTTCATCGTTGCCCCCACGGCAGAGCTTGAACCTGACACGCATGTCAGGTTTTACCGTCCGGCCATGACGAGGGACAAGCAGGCGGTGTACATCCTGCTCGACATCACGAACGACCACGGCTGGCGTGACTACAGCGCCCGTGTCGGCATCTGGCACACCATCGACGCGCTCGACCACAACGGCATCCGCGCCAGCGTCCCGGTGACCCGCGCGGCCGTCGAGCAGTACCCGCAGCTCATCACGGCCGGTGAAGCGCGCAACTGGGTGTGGCTGGCGAGCGAGATCGAGGCGGTCGGTGCCATCGAGCGTGCGACCGGCACGCCGCCACGCGGTTGGTGCGGGCAGTCGCCGGTGCCTTCCCCGCTCACCTACGACGTCGGCTGCCTGGACGCCCGGCCTGTTGTGCTGCGGCCGTTCACGCCGGGCTGGCCGCTGCGCTACAAGCACCTCGGCCAGGCCCTCGCCCGCCTCGCGGCCGAACCCGATCTGTGGCTCACCACCTGCGACGACATCGCTGAGGCGCAACTAACAGACACCCCGACGTGCATGTCCATACATCGTCGTGCATAATTCTCAACGTGTCCAAGGTGCTCACTTCACTTCCCGCCGGCGAACGCGTCGGCATCGCCTTCTCCGGTGGTCTCGACACCTCCGTCGCGGTCGCGTGGATGCGTGAGAAGGGTGCGGTGCCGTGCACGTACACCGCGGACATCGGTCAGTACGACGAGCCTGAGATCGAGACGGTCCCCGGCCGCGCAGGCACCTACGGTGCCGAGATCGCGCGGCTCGTGGACTGCCGCTCGGCGCTCGTCGAGGAGGGTCTCGCGGCGCTCGCGTGCGGCGCGTTCCACATCCGCTCCGGTGGCCGCGCGTACTTCAACACCACTCCGCTCGGGCGCGCGGTCACGGGCACCATGCTCGTGCGCGCCATGCTCGACGACGACGTCCAGATCTGGGGCGACGGCTCGACCTACAAGGGCAACGACATCGAGCGGTTCTACCGCTACGGCCTGCTCGCGAACCCGTCGCTGCGGATCTACAAGCCGTGGCTCGACGCGGAGTTCGTGACCGAGCTCGGCGGCCGCAAGGAGATGTCCGAGTGGCTGCTGCAGCGCGACCTGCCGTACCGGGCTTCGACCGAGAAGGCGTACTCGACCGACGCGAACATCTGGGGCGCGACGCACGAGGCGAAGTCGCTCGAGCTGCTCAACGAGGGCATCGAGATCGTCGAGCCGATCATGGGCGTCAAGTTCTGGGACCCGTCGGTCGAGATCGCGACCGAGGACGTGACGATCGGCTTCGACCAGGGCCGCCCGGTCACCATCAACGGCAAGGAGTTCGGCAGCCCCGTCGACCTCGTGCTGGAGGCCAACGCCATCGGCGGCCGCCACGGTCTGGGCATGTCCGACCAGATCGAGAACCGCATCATCGAGGCGAAGAGCCGCGGCATCTACGAGGCGCCCGGCATGGCGTTGCTCTACATCGCCTACGACCGGCTCGTGAACGCGATCCACAACGAGGACACCGTGGCCGCGTACCACAACGAGGGCCGCAAGCTCGGCCGGTTGCTGTACGAGGGCCGCTGGCTCGACCCGCAGGCGCTGATGATGCGCGAGTCGCTGCAGCGCTGGGTCGGCTCCGCGGTCACCGGTGAGGTCACGCTGCGGCTGCGGCGCGGCGACGACTACTCGATCCTCGACACGGCCGGCCCGGCGTTCAGCTACCACCCGGACAAGCTGTCGATGGAGCGCACCGAGGACTCGGCGTTCGGCCCCGTCGACCGCATCGGCCAGCTGACCATGCGCAACCTCGACATCGCGGACTCGCGCGCCAAGCTGGAACTCTTCGCGGCCCTCGGCATGGTCGGCACCCGCCAGTCGGCGCTCATCTCCGCCCAGGCCGAGCCGACGAAGCTGATCGGCGAGGTGCCGGACGGCGGCGCCGAGGCCATCGCCTCGCGCGGCACCGTCTCGGCGGCCGACGAGCTGCTCGACTCGGCGGCGATGGAGTCGGGAACGGACTGATTTCCCCGCTTCCGGCCCCTTCACCGGGGCCGGGAGCTAGCCTGCTCCTTCGTGTCGATCATGGGGGGTGGGCACGGCCCGCTGTTCGTCTGCATCCGGCAGCGGGCTCGCCGGGAGTGCGCGACAGCCACATCGGCGGGCCGATGCTGTGGCCCGCCGACAGTTTCGGCGTCCCCGTCGCGCTGACCGGCGCACTGCAGTTGTTCGCGCGGGACTTCCCCGAGCTGCCCTTCCCCGGCGGCACCGACCTGCTCCAGGTCCTCATGTGCCCGCTGGAGCACGTCGCCGAGGAGACCGACCACTTCGGACCGTGCGTGCGGCTCTTCTGGCGATCATCCGCTGTCACGGACGTTCTCGCCGTCGTTCCCGAACCCGCGACGAACAGCCCGTGGGCGCGGGGACTGGCCGCCGGTCGCGAACGGCAGCAAGGTCGGCGGGTGGGCGTTCTGGTGGCAGACTTCGCCGTTCGGGCTGGAGTGCCCCGCCTGCGGTGCGGACCGCCGCCTTCTGCTAGTTCTTCACACCCACGAGGAACCCGAGAAGGAGCTGTGCTCCTGCGAGGTCGCCGAACGGGCGGTCGCCGGGTTGGAGTTCGGCCAGGAGGGCGCATTGAACGTGTTCGCGTGCACACAGGACGTCCGGCACCCGATCAAGCTGCACGTCGACTGATGGCGTCGAAGGAGGATTTCACGCGGCCGGCCGTGCTGCTGAACCCGCTGGCGGGGGAGCCGACCGACGCCGACAGCCACATCGGCGGCCCGATGCTGTGGCCGATCGACGAGCCGTGGCCGTGGTGCGACGGCGAGCGGCACGACCCGGAGTCGCCGGGTGTTCCCGGCGCGGACATCGCCGGCATCGGGATGCCGTTCGTCGGCGCCGTGCAGCTCTACCGGCGCGACTTCCCGGAGCTGCCGTTCCCGGAGGGGACGGATGTGCTGCAGGTGTTCCTGTGCACGCTGGAACACACCCTCGACGACTGTTACGGCCCGGACGTGCGCCTGGTGTGGCGTGACTCCACCTCGGTGGTCGAGCTGATCGAGGAGGAGCCGGAACCACCGGTGCGGGAGGAGATCTACACCCCCACGGTCAACGTGCTCGAGCCGATCCGGTTCACCGAGTACGCGCACTCGTTCGACCGGCCGGAGGAGTTGCGGGACGAGGACTGGCCGGAGACGTCGGCGGGCACGAAGATCGGCGGCTGGACGTGCTGGTGGCAGTCCGGTCCGATCGAGTTCACCTGCCCGGAGTGCGGCTCGGTGCAACGGCAGATGCTGGCGCTGGCCACGAGGGAGCCGTCTGGAGAGGACGTCGAGTGGTCGTTCGGCCGCGACGGGAACCTGAACATCCTCACCTGCCCGCAGGACGTTCAGCACCCGATCCGGCTGTGGATCGACTGAGGGACCGGCGCTGCTGCGCCCTCACCTCCGATAGGCCTCGCACGCCAGCGTGACCAGGTCGTTCAGGTGCTGCGGCGGCTGGTCCTTCCACCACGCGAGCCACACCGGGATCGGCGGCGCGTCCTGCACCGCGCGATAAGCCACGCCGGGCCGCGGGTTCAGGCTCGCGGTGGCCTCCGACGTCAGGCCGACGGCCTGGCCCGCGGCGATCAGCGTCAGCCACTCGTCGACACCGTGCGTGTTGCGGACGACGGCAGGTGCGGCACCCGGCTGCCACAGGTCCAAAGTGGTCGTGCCGGTCCGGTCGTCGACCGCGATGCCGTACCGCGCGAAGTCGGCCAGCTTGAGCGAGCGCTTGCGCGCCAACGGGTTGTCCGTCGCGACCACGCCGTAGCGGCGCTCGGTGCCGAGCAACGCTGTTTCGAAGCGCGGATCGTCGAGGGCCTTGCGCACCACCGCCACGTCGGCGGTGCCCTCGGCGAGACCCGCGGTCAGCGAGTTCGCTTGGACGAACACCAGCGGCAGGCCGGGATGTTCGGCGGCCCAGGCCTTCTGGACGCGCCGGGTGTGCTTGCCCAGCGCCGCCCAGGCGTAGCCGATCCGCAGCTCGGTCTGCGGCTGGGACGCGATCCGGTGCAGGTGCGCGACCTCGTCCAGCACCCGCCGTGCGCCGGCCAGCACCTGCGTGCCGGTCACCGTCAACGCCACGTGCCGCGTCGACCGTTGCAGGAGCCGCACGCCCAGCGAGGCCTCCAGCGCGGCGACGGCTCGCGACACCGACGCCTGGGTGAGGCCGAGTTCCCTTGCCGCGTCGGTGAACGTGCCCGCGTCCACGACCGCGACGAACGCCCGCAGGTGTCGCAGATCCATGCGTTCAGCGTATAGCTGGAACGGCTCATGCATTTCCCGTATCAACGCGGAAGCCGCAGGCTGACCGGTATGAGGAGCCTCGGTGGATTCGCCACGATGACCGCCAGCGCGGCCAGCAGCCAGTTCGGCGCTGCGGTGGGTGCCCACGCGTTCGCCACGATCGGGCCCGCAGGTGTCGTGGCGGTGCGTCAGCTCGTGGCCGCCGCGGTACTGCTCCCGATGGCCCGGCCGAACCTGCGCAGCTTCACCTGGGCGCAGTGGTGGCCGACGATCGCGCTCGGCCTGGTGTTCGCCACCATGAACCTCAGCCTCTACACGGCGGTCGACCGGATCGGCCTGGGTCTCGCGGTCACGCTGGAGGTGCTCGGGCCGCTCGCCGTCGCGCTGGGAGGCTCGCGCACCAGGAGGGACGCCCTGTTCGTGCTGATCGCGGCCGTCGGCGTGTACGTGCTGGTGCTGCCAGGCCCGAGCAGCGACTACCTCGGTATCGGCGCCGGACTGCTCGCGGCGGCGTGCTGGGCCGCGTACATCCTGCTCAACAGCCTGGTCGGGGCCCGGTTGCCCGGACTGCAGGCGCCCGCCGCCGCGACCGCGATGTCGGCGACGCTCTACGTCCCGGTCGCGGTGCTGCTGGTGCTGCACGGGAAACTGACCGGGATGTCGATCGTGTACGCGATCGGCGCGGGACTCTTCTGCAGCGTGGTGCCGTACGCGGTCGATGTGATCGCTCTCAGAAAAGTGCCCGCGCGCCTGTTCGGGCTGGCGATGAGCGTTCACCCGGTGCTCGCCGCGCTCGCCGGGCTGATCCTGCTGAGGGAGCGGCTCGACGTCCACCACTGGGCCGGGATCTTGCTGGTCGTCACGGCCAATGCACTCGCAGTCACTTGCTCGAAGTGGCCTGGATCACCTACCGTTCAACGGGAAATGTGAATCACCTTCACTTAGTGGGGTGTCCATGCGGACTGCAGTCATGACGGTTGTCGCCGCACTTGCGGGTGCGGCCCTGGTCAGCGGCCCGTTCGCGTGGGCCGAGCCCGAGCCCTACCTCGTCGGCAGGGGCATCTCCGACGTCACCGGTCCGGCCGCCGAGAACGGCATGATGGGCTACTCCAAGTTCGACCAGAAGACGACGGGCATCCACCAACGGCTGCGTTCGCGGGCCTACGTCGTGGTCGACCGGGCGACGAACAAGCGCGTCGCGTACGTCAACGCCGACCTCGCGATGATCTTCCGTGCGGTGCAGGAGGGCGTGCTCGGCAAGCTGCAGGCCAAGTACGGCAGCACCTACACGCGCGAGAACCTGTTGCTGTCGGCCACGCACACGCACAGCGGCCCCGGCGGCTACTCGCACAACCTCGCCTACAACCTCTCGATCCTCGGCATGCAGCCGCAGGCTCTGGCGGCGGTGGTCGACGGCATCACCGAGTCGATCGTCGAGGCGCACGACGACCTCAAGCCCGGTTCGATCAGCCTCGGCATCGGCGAACTGACCAACGCGAGCGTCAACCGGTCGCGCGTCGCGTTCGACCGCAACCCCGACAAGGGTTTCTTCCCGCAGGGCATCGACCCGCAGATGACCGTGCTGAAGTTCAAGCAGTCCGGCGACGACGTCGGCGCGATCAGCTGGTTCGCCACGCACAACACGTCGGTGACGAACGCCAACACGCTGATCAGCCCGGACAACAAGGGTTACGCGGCCTACCAGTGGGAGCACGACGACGAGGGCGTGCGGTACCTGGACAACACCGCGGGCTTCGTGGCGGCGTTCCCGAACACCAACGCCGGCGACATGTCGCCCAACCTCAACCTGAAGCCCGGTTCCGGCCCCACCGAGAACGAGTGGGAGAACGCCCGCATCATCGGTGAGCGCCAGAACCGCAAGGCGCAGGAGATCTACCGCGGTCCTCAGCAGGCCGTGAACAGCGGCGTCGACTACCGCATGCGGTTCGTGGACATGTCGACCGTGCAGGTCGAAGGCCGCTTCACCACCACCGGCCAGCCCGGCACGACGTGCTCGGGAGTCGTCGGCGCGTCGACGATCGCGGGCAGCATCGAGGACGGCCCGGCGATCCCCGGCTTCTCCGAGGGCATGCAGTCGCCGCTGAAGAAGCTGTTCGAGCCGCTCAACATGGAGGTGCCGGAGTGGCTGAAGTCGTGCCAGTACCCGAAGGCCTCTTTGGTGCCGACGGGTCTGGTCGCCGCGACGCCGAACGTTCTGCCGCTGCAGATCGTCCGAATCGGACAGTTGCACCTCGTCGCGGTGCCCGGTGAGGTCACGATCACCGCGGGCCTGCGCATCCGCAAGACGGTCGCCGCCGAACTCGGTGTGCCCGTGCAGCACGTGCTGATCCAGGGCTACGCCAACGACTACAGCCAGTACGTCACCACGCCGGAGGAGTACGACTCGCAGCAGTACGAGGGCGGCTCCACGCTGTTCGGCCGCAACACCACACCCGCGTACCAGCAGGAGTTCGGCAAGCTCGCGGCGTCGATGAAGAACGGCACAACGCTGCCCGCCGGTCCGACGCCGGGCAAGCCGCCCTTCACCGACATCAACCTCCAGACCGGTGTCGTGCTCGACGACAAGCCCGCCGACAAGAAGTACGGCGACGTCCTGAGCTCTCCGAAGTCGTCCTACGCGCGCGGCGAGACCGTGACGGCCGTGTTCGTCACAGGGCACCCGAAGAACAACCTGCACCGCAACCACACCTTCCTGGAGGTGCAGCGGCAGGTGAACGGCCAGTGGACGCGCGTGGCCGACGACGGTGACTGGTCCACGCGCTACAAGTGGGAACGGGTCGGCATCGCGTTCTCGAACGCCACGATCACCTGGCAGATCCCGGCGGACACGCCCGCGGGCACCTACCGGATCCTGCACCACGGCGACGAGAAGAGCGGCTGGACCGGCAAGATCACCGGCTTCACCGGCGCGACCGCGTCCTTCACGGTGGGCTGAGGTTATTCCCGGCGGCGGTGAGGCGACAGTTACGTTGTGCGCGATTTAATCGCGCACTAGCTTTATGGCATCCGACCTGAAGGAGCAGCCATGAAGCGCCCAGTTCTCGAGCTCGCCGCCGCCGAGTTCGCCGCCGCCACCGCCCAGCCGCCGTTCCTGTTCGAGATCCCGCCCGCCGAGGGCCGCAAGGCCGTCGACGAGGTCCAGTCGGGTGCCGTCGACAAACCGGAGGTCGACGAGCAATGGGTCGAGCTCGACGGCTTCAAGGTCCGCGTGATCAAGCCGGCCGGCGCTACCGGTGAGCTCCCGGTCATCCTCTACATCCACGGCGCGGGCTGGGTGTTCGGCAACGCCCACACCCACGACCGCCTGGTCCGCGAACTCGCCGTGGGCGCGGGTGCCGCCGTCGTCTTCCCCGACTACTCGCTCTCGCCGGAGGCCCGCTACCCGGTCGCGATCAACCAGAACTACGCCACTGCGCAGTGGATTCTGAGCAATGGCGCCGACCACGGCCTCGACGCGACGCGGATCGCGGTCGCCGGTGACTCGGTCGGCGGCAACATGGCGGCCGCGCTCACGTTGCAGGCCAAGGAACGCGGCGACGTCGAGCTCAAGGCCCAGGTCCTCTTCTACCCGGTGACCGACGCGTCCTTCGACACCGACTCGTACCTGCAGTTCGCCGAGGGCTACTTCCTGCGCCGCGACGCCATGCAGTGGTTCTGGGACCAGTACACGACGAACCCGGTGGAGCGCGCCGAGATCACCGCGTCCCCGTTGCGGGCCACCAGGGAACAGCTGGAGGGCCTGCCGCAGGCGCTGGTGATCACGGCTGAGGCGGACGTGCTGCGCGACGAGGGTGAGGCCTACGCGGACAAGCTGCGCGAGGCCGGTGTGCCCGTCACCGCGGTCCGGTACGCCGGCGCGATCCACGACTTCGTGATGCTCAACGCGTTGCGCGGTACGCACGCCGCCGAGGCAGCGATCAACCAGGCGGCCGCGTTCCTGCGCGAGGCGCTGCGTTGACTCAGAGATCCGGGAGCTGGTCGCCGGCTCCCGGGTAGCGGCCTTGTTCCAGGCGGAACAGGTAGGCCCGCAGATCGGTCCTGAGGTCGCCTGCCAGGTAGGCGAGGAAGTCGCGTGCGCCCTCGGCAGCATCGAGCGCGTACGAGTTCCCGTCCGCGGTCCACTCGTCGATCAGCGCCGCGAGGTGCTCCTCGACCTGGCCTCGCTGGTCCCACCAGGCGCGGACGGCGTCCGGTGTCCACCGCGAGTCGCCGTCGTAGGCGTAGCCGTCGAACGGGTCGTCGTCGGCGGCCGACAGCAGGCACTCGACCTCGGCCTTGGTCTTGGGCTGGCGGTAGACGAACTCGTTCTGGTACTCGCCGCCGTAGAGGACGTGGCGCGGTGCGGACTGGCGACCGGTCCAGCAGGTGTCGGTCTCACCCGTGTAGAACGGCCCAGGCACGTTCAGCCAGTGCTTCAGCGCCCACTTCGGACTGTCGGCGGCCGTGAAGTACTCGGGCGGAACGTACGAGGCCGGATCCGAAGGCGCGGCCGAGGTCAACCCGACACCCGCTGGGTCTTCGTCACCTGGAACGGCGTGCCCTGCTGACAGGTCGTCATCGCCCCAGGCTCGGCCTTCCCGGTCACCTCCACCTCGGCACCGGCCACCGCGATCGCCGGATCCGCGCCGAGCAGCAGGTACTGCGCTGTGCCGGTGTCCAGGATCAGGCAGCCGGCCTCGACGCCCGCCGTCACCGTGCCCCGCACCGTGATGCCGTCCAGCGCGCGTGACGGAGTGGTCAGCGGCGCGGACGACGGCGGCAGCGGGGCCGGGATGCTCGGCGTCGACGTGTCGGTCGGCGTGCTCGACGCGGGAGCCTGGGGCGGTGGCTGCTGACCGGCGCAGGAAGTCAGCATGAAGCACAACAGCACGGTCGCTGACCCGCGCATCTCGCGTCACCTCCGATGGACCACGGCGACCGGGCACGGCGCGTGGTGCAGCACAGCGTGGCTCACCGAGCCCAGAATTGCACGCTTCACCGCGCCGCGGCCGTGACTGCCGACCACGACGAGGGCCGCGCCGTCGGCCGCCTGGAGCAACGCGCGGGCGGGTGCGTCGAACGCGACCTCTTGCGCGACATGAACCTCGGGGTACCGCGCGCGGTGGTCCGCGAGCTGGTCCTCGAGCAGTTTGGCGAGGTCCACGCGGATGTGGTCCCAGTCCTGCTCCGGCAGCTCGGCCCAGCCGACGTCGTTCCACGCGTGGATGGCCAGCAGCTCGCGGCCGTGCCGGGAGGCGAACGCGAAGGCGAAGGCGATCGCGTCCGCGGAGGTGTCGGAGCCGTCGATGCCGACGACCACGCGGCCGTCCAGGGGGCCGGAGCGGGTCACCACGACGGGACGCCCGCCGATCGACACCAGTTCGGCGGCGGTGGAACCGAGGAACATCTCCGCGATGCCGGTGCGGCCGGACGAACCGAGCACGAGGAGTTCACCCTCCTCCATGGCGAGCACGTCGACCGGGCGGCCGAGGCCCACGCGCGTGGCGAGCCGGAGGTCGGGCCAGTCCCGCTTGATCTCGGCGGCCAGCTCGGCGAGGTGGTCCTCGGCGGCGCGCCTCATCGTCTCCTCGGTGACGAACTCCGGCACGGGCGTGGACATGGGGGTGAAGACCGGCTCGGGCAGAGGTGAGCGGACGGCCTGGACGACCTGCAGGGTCGCGCCGCAGCGGGAAGCCTCCTCGGCGGCCCACAGAGCGGCTCGGCGGGCGAGGTCGGAACCGTCGAACCCGACTACGACAGTCGGCATGAGAGACCACCTCCGGCCAGGGGATACCCGACCGGAGGTGGTTCTAAAGGTGAGCTAGTTGATGACGAACTGCGATCCGGGTTCCACGGTGATGTCGCCGTCCCGGGAGTTGGTGATCGTGACGTTCGTCAGCCGTGCCGAACCGCGGGCCTGGGCCATCGCGAGGATGCCGGACCCGTTGTTGGACTTGTCGATGCGCACGTTGGTGATCGCGACGTCCGGCATCCCGCTGCCGCCACCCTTGAACTGGATTCCGTCGTAGGTGGAGTCGAGGATCTCGGTGTCGCGGATCGTGACACCGGGAATCGGCAGGTTCTGCGAGAACAGCGTGATGGCGCCGAACTCCTGCGCCTCACCCCAGAACGCGCCGCCGGTGCGGTACAGGGCGTTGTTGGCGAGCAGCGTCGTGCCCGAGAACGGCAGCGGGTCGTGGTCGGTCGCCAGCATGATGCCCGGGTAGTTCGCCGTGTCGGAGATGATGTTGTTCTCCGCGCGGTTGTTCGCACCTCCGTAGATGGCGATTCCGTTGGCACGCCACGGCAACGCGATCGTGTTGTTGAGGAACGCGTTGCCGCTGCCGACGTCCACCGACTGGTCCTTCACGTACTTGCTCGCCCACACCGCGAGTGCGTCGTCGCCCGTGGTGCGGAACGACGAGTTGAACACCGTGGAGTTGCGCGTGCCGTTGGTGAAGTTGATGCCGTCGGCGTAGGTGTCACGGATGCGCATGCCGCTGAACTGCAGTCCGTCGCCGGGGTTCCAGCGGTCGGGCAGGTTGGTGTAGTCGCGGCCGACCCAGACACCGACGTTGGCGTGCTCGATCCACACGTTGGTGACCTTGGTGTTCTTGCCGAACCGGCCGTTGAGCCCGACACCGCCCTCGGCGTTGCCGTCGCCGCCGCGGATCCGGCCGGAGCCGAAGATCGCGATGTCGGAAAGCTGCACGTTGTCGTCGATGTCGAACCCGAAGTTGCCCTCGTGCGGGTGGTTGATCGTGCCGGCGTCCTGCGGCTGGGTCAGCGAGAACAGCTGCGAGTGCCACATGCCCGCGCCGCGGATCGTGGCGTTGCGGATGCCGACCTGGTTGTAGCCGCCGCTGTTGAACCGGGTCAGGATCTTCTTCTCCTGGCGGAACCTGCCGGCCGGAATCCAGACGCACGGGATTTCGCCGTTCTGGTCGGCCGTGACCGCGCGCTGGATGGCGTCCGCGTCGTCCGTCTGGTCGTTCGCGGTGGCGCCGTACTGCGTGATCGACACGCACTCCGCCGGTTGCTGCGCCGCCGGTGCGACCTGCTCCAGGTCGATCAGGTCGATGACGTAGAACTGCGCGCTGTCACCCCCGTCGCGCTGAAGCTTGAAGCGGGTGCCCGCCGGATACGTGTTGGCGAGCAACGACGACGACTCGTCGAACAACCTGCGGGCGTCGCCACCCGGCCGGTTGGTGAGGCACTCCGGGTCGTCGCAGGTGCCGTAGAGCCAGCTGTGCCGCGACGAGAGGGTGAGCTTCTGCACGAACTGGTCATTGGCGTACACGCTGATCGTCGCTTCCTGGCCGCCGCCACCAGCCGCGTCCGGGATCGAGTTGCGCACCACGATCGAGTTCGTGCTGACCGTCGAGGTGATCTCCACGAACTGGCCCTGCGAGTCGAGCCGCACCGACTTGCGGCCGGAGGACTCGCTGCCGAAGTTGGTGTGCCCGAACGTGCGCTTCGCGTCCGCCTCCAGCAGCTGCCCCTGGTACCGGCCGCTCTCCGCCTCGTACGACGTGAACGGAACCGAAGCGCCGCGTCCGACCACAATGGACCGGGTCGCGGTGTTGTTGTTCTCGTTGGTCTCCGCGACCTGGCCGGTCGCGTCGGCGGTCGCGGTGGCAGTGGCGCCGCCGTTGGTGGCGGTCCAGGTGCCGACGTTGACCGTCACGGTCTGACCGGCGTCGATCGCGGAAGTGTTGGCGCTCAACGTGCTGCTACCGACGGCCACTCGTGTCACCGACGCACCGGCCTGCGCGGTGCCGCGGTTGTTCACCTGCACCGCGAACGTCACCTGCTGGCCGGCCGCCGGGCTCGACGGGTTCGGCGTGATGCCGGTGATCCGCAGGTCCGGTCCCGGTGCCTGGCCGACGACCAGGGGAGTGCCGGAGGTGAAGGTGTTGTTGCCCTCGTTGGTCTCCGCGACCTGGTTGGCCGGGTCCACGGTGGCCGCGGCCGCGTAGGACCCGGCACCCCGCCGACCGGCGTCCACGCTGACGCCGGCGGTGGCACCAGGGGGGAGCCCGCCGACCTGCGCGGTGCCGGCTGAGGTGCCGCCGAGGGTGACGTTGAGAGTCGTCGCGCTCGACGCCACGGTGCCGGCGTTGCGCACGGTCGCGGTGAGCCTGATCGCGTCGGCCTCGCTCGGGCTGGCAGGGGTCCACGTCAGGTTCGTGACGGTCAGGTCGGGAGCCGGTGCGGCGGAGCCGAACACCTGGAACTCGGCGACCTGGCCGCCGGGTGCGCCGGTGTTGGAGTAGAAGTGCAGCCGCACGTCCGTCGCCCTGCCGGTGACCGGGATCGTCACGGTGTTGCCGGTGGCCGGGTCGAACCGGTGGTCCGCCCGCGCCTTCAGGGTCGCGAACGCCGTGGCGGCCGAGTCCCTGCCCAGCACCTCGAAGTTCTGCGTGCGCGCACCCCAGATCGGGTCGGGGTTGAGCTTCACGACGATCGAGGAGAGGTCCGCGTTCGCGCCGAGCTTCGCGGTGAGGTGACCGGGGAAGCCGTTGGACTCCCAGTACGTGCCGGTGTTGCCGTCGACGGCGTTGGCGGCCACGAAGTCGTGCACATGGCCGGACTCCTCGACCGGCTTGCCCTGGGCGAGGTTGTCCCCGGTCGGCGGCGGGTCGACGGGGCCGGACTCGCCGTGCACCTCGAACTCGCTGAGCTGGCCCGCCGGCCAGCCGGTGTTCGCGCTGATCGTCACCCGGACGTACCTGATGCCGGTCGCCGCGAAGTCCAGCGTCACGGTGTTGCCCGAGCCGGGCGAGAACACCTGCTCGCGCGAGCCCACGAGGTCGCTGAACTGTGCGCCGTTCGAGCTTCCCTGCACGGCAAGGGTTTGCGTGCGCTGCTCCCAGTTCGAGGGCAGCCTCAGCACGACCTTGCTGACGTCCCTCGCGGCGCCGAGATCGGCCTGGATCCACTGCGGGAACACGTTGTTCGTGCTCTCCCAGTAACTGCCCTGGTTGCCGTCACCGGCGTTACCGGCGCCGTACGGGCCGTTGTTGCTCGACGCGGTCAGGGTGGCGGAGAGCCTGACGACCGCCGCTCCCGCCGTTGGTGTCAGTCCGAAGAGTGCCAGTGCGGTGACGAGTGCAGCGCTCACCGCACGCCTCAAGAGCGTGTTCTTCATCGAATTGTCCTTCACGGCAGGGAAATCAACTGATATTGATCTTGAAGGTGGTCGTGGTGTTCCTGATGTCCTGGAAGTTGTCGCTGAACCGGATGCCGTTGATCGTCACCGCGCCGACGGCGGGACCCTGGCCGGGCTCCGGCATCTCGTTGGCCCACAGGCCGAAGCCGGACTTGGCGTCGAACTCGTCGCCGCTCTTGCGCGCACCCGAGATGCTCACGTTGGACAGCACGGTGTCCTGGAAGATGTTCTCGTGGGCGCCGTTGTACTTGGTCTGGAACATGATTCCGCTGTACGTCGGGTCGATGATCTCGACGTCGCTCACCCGGATCCCGGTGTACTTCTTGGAAGCCGAGAACATCCAGATCGCGCCGAACGTCTGCGCGCCCCAGAAGTGACCACCGGAACGCACCAGCGTGAGGCCGCTCAGCGTCGTCGGCTCCGGCCCGAAGTCCTCCATCGGGTAACCGAAGTCCAGCGAGCTGATCGTCACCGCGGAGTAGGTGAGCGTGTCCGCCACGTAGATGTTGCGGAACGTGTTGAGCTTGCCGCCGTACACCGCGACACCGGCCGCACGCCACGGGGTCAGCGCCGTCAGGTTCTCGAAGACGTTGTCCCGCTGACCGCTTCCGCCGGCGTCGGTGGCGGCGAACAACGCGAACGCGTCGTCACCGGTCGAGCGCGCCTCGATGTTCGCGACCCGGTTGCCCGCCGACCCGTTCGTCATGTTGATCGCGTCCGCGTAGAGGTCGCGTACCCGGCTGTCCCTGATGACGTTGTTGTCGACGTTGGTGCCCCAGAACATGCACATCATGTGCTCGACCCAGATGTTCTCGATGGTCATGTTCTGCACGCCGGCGAAGTTGAACACCTTGCCCGGCCCGTCGATGCGCTGGGTGTAGTTGCCGAACACGGCGAACCCGCTGAACGTCGAGCCGCTCGCGGACGACTGCGCGTCGAAGCCGATGTCGGTGTTCTCCTGGTTCGCCGGAGCCTGGAACCGGGTGAACCACGGACCGGCGCCGACCACGCGGACCGCCTTGCCGTAGACGGTGAACTTCTGCGCGGTCTGGTAGGTGCCGGCGGGCAGGTAGACGCCGATCAGCGTGCCGGTGGTGTCCATCCGCACCCGGTCGAGCGCGTTCTGCACGTCCTGGTGGGAGAACCCGGCGGGCACGGCATAGCGCGCGGCGTCGGGATTGCCCGCCGCCGACACCTGTTCGAAGTTCACGAAGTCGATCGCGTAGTTCGTGGTGTTGGCGGCGTCCTTCTGCAGCTTGATCTTCGTGCCCGCCGGGAACGTCGAGTTGAGCATCACGTTCGCCTCGTCGTAGATGTGGCGAGGGCCGCCGGCTCCCGGCGAGTTCTGCGGCGAGGCTTCGTTGCCGTAGAGCCACATGTACTTCGAAGTCAGGTCGATGGCCTTGTGGAACTGGCCGTTGACGTAGACGTTGAGGTTGGACGTGATGCCCCCGCCGCCGGCGCTGTCCGGGATGGAGAAGCGGGTGACCAGGGTGTTCGTGGGTGCGCTCGTCGTGAACTCGACCGAGGCGCCCGTGTTGTTCAGGGTGACGGCACGGCGGCCGGACGCCTCGCCGGCGAGGTCTCCGATCGTCCGGTTCGGACTGAGCGTCTGCGCGCCGCCGCCGATGACCGCGTCCTCGGCTTCGACGTGCTGCCACGGAACGCCGGCGCCGCGGCCGATGAACAGCGACTGCTCGCTGGTGTTGTTGCCCTGCTTGGCAGGGATCTCGTTGCCGTCGTTGGCGATCGTCGTGCGGATCGTGTACCGGCCGTTCGCCGCAGTCCACGTGCCGAGGGTGACCGGAGCGGTCGTGGCGCCGGCGTTGATCGTGCCGTTGTGGCCGGCGGTGAACGTGCGCACGGTCTGGCCGTTGCTCAGGATCGTGACCGTGATGCCGTGCGCTCCAGCGGCACTGTTGATGGTGCCCTGGTTCTTGATGGCGACGGTGAAGGTGGTGTTCTGGCCGTTGCCCGGGTTGCCCGGCGACCACGCCGGCACCGCGACCAGGTCGGAGCTCGGCACCGGCGTCACCACAAGAAGATCGGGGTGCAGGCGCGAGTTGTTGGCCTCGTTCTGCTCCGCGACCTTCTTGGTCTCGTCGACCTTCGCGGTGTACTGGTAGGAGCCCTCCGGCCGGGCCGCGACGGTGGTGCCGACGTTCGCCTGCGCACCCGCCGCGAGCGCGCCGACCTGAGCAGTGCCGACCGCGGTCGTGCCGAGGAAGAACGTCACGTCGGTCGCGCTGCTCGCGGCGCTGCCGGCGTTGCTCACCGTCGCGTTGAGCGTGATCTGGTCGGTCTCGACGGGGCTCGTGGGGCTGAACGACGTGCCGGTGACGGTGAGGTCGGGGTTCGGGGCAGGGGTGCCGAACACCTGGATCTCCGCCACCTGGGCACCGGGCGCGCCGGTGTTGGACGTGAACCTGAGCTGGACGTCGGCGACCCGCGCGGACACACCGATCGTGACGCTGTTGCCGCTCGCCGGGTCCCAGCGGTAGTCGCGTCCGGCGACCAGGCTGGTGAACGCGGTGGCGCTCTGCTCTCGGCCCAGCACCTCGACGTGCTGCGAACGCGCACCCCAGATCGCGTCGGGGTTGAGCTTGACCGCGATCGAACTCAGTTCCGCGTTCGATCCCAGTTGGACGGTCAGCGTGCCGGGAAACCCGTTGGACTCCCAGTAAGTGCCCACGTTGCCGTCGTTGGCGTTGGCGGCGACGAAGTTGTGCACGTGGTTGTTCGCGACAACGGGCTTGCCCTGCCCCAGGTTCTCGCCGGCGGCGCCTTCTCTGGTCACGGTGTTGCTGGCGGGGGACTGGTTGCCCGCCGCGTCCTTCGCGATCACGTGGTAGCTGACCCGCAACCCGTCCGGCTGGCCGTCGGTGTACGTCGTGCCGGTGACGGTCGTGCGGAGTGACCCGTTGGCGTAGACGTCGTAGCCGGTGACGCCCACGTCGTCCGTGCTCGCGTTCCAGGTGAGCCGGATCTGCCCGGCCTGCGGCTGGGTGAAGGCGAGGTTGCCCGGCGCGGTGGGGGCCCGCGTGTCACCGCTGGCCGGTCCGTGGACCTCGAACTCGCTGAGCTGCCCCGCGGGCCAGCCGGTGTTCGCGGTGATCCGCAGCCGCACGTACCGCGTGGTGGCAGCGGTGAAGTCGATGGTGACGGTGTTGCTGCTCGCCGGGTTGAACTCGTATCCCTTGGCGGGCACCAGATCCGTGAAGGCGGTGCCGTCCGTGCTGCCCTGGACGGCGATCGTCTGCGTGCGGGTGCCCCAGTTCGCGGCGGGCAGCTTCAGCACGACCCGGTCGGCCTTGACGGCGGACCCGAGATCGGCCTGAACCCATTGCGGGAACGCGTTGTTCGCGCTCTCCCAGTACGACGACTGATCGCCGTCACCGACGTTGGACGCCTGGTAGTTCTGCGTCGTGCTGCTGGCGCTGTAGCTCGCCCGCAGCTTCACGCTCGCGGCCGCCTCGTGCACCTCGAGCTTCGCGGTGGTCCTGGTGGCGCGGACGTGCCGGACCAGCGTCGGGTCGACCCGGAACGTGACTTGGCCGTTCTCGAACGTGTGTGGTCGTTCCGCGACGAGCGTCGACCAGCCTCTGCCGTCGAGGCTCGTCTGCACGGCGAAGGTCTCCGTGCCGTTGCGCGACGCCTTGAGCGTGACCTGGTCGATGCGGGTCTGCTTCTGCAGATCCAGGCTCACCGGCGCGGCCTGCGCGGGCGGCGAGATCATGAGCGTTGCGGCGGTGAGTGCTGATGCCAGCAGGGGCGCTAGGCGTGAGCGAGCGCGTGTCGTCGATGGCATGGCGTGCTTGGCCCTTCTCGGTGGGGACGCGAGGGGGTGTGGCGCGCCTCACCGTAGAAGTGCCCAGCAGATTGCCGCAATATGTCGACGTGATTGCGCAAATTTGCGACAGACCGCTCTGAACAGGAAAGACGGGGTGTTGTTCGGGTGCCTGAACGGCGTCGTGGTCGCCGCACGGCCGATCACCAGCAGCGGGTTGAGCACTGCTGCCGGAAGTTCGCACCCGAACGTCACCCAGAAATTGATTCGATCTCGATGGGCTCACTTGCGTTGGCTTGCTCTGGGTTTGCGGAGGTTGCGTAAGCCTTGCGCAAGTCTCGGAACTCGCGCGATCGCCGGCAGCCTTGATCTCCACCGCACTGGAGGTTCTACGGTCGCTGCCATGACGATTCTCGTTGCGGGGGCTACAGGTAACGCCGGTCGGCAGGTGGTGGGAGAGCTGCTGGCACTGGGCCAGCAGGTACGTGCTGTGACCAGGAACGCCGCTCTGGCGCGGCTGCCCGAGCAGGTCGAGGTCGTCGAGGGGGACCTGACCAGGCCGGAGACGATTCCGTTCGACGGCGTGACCGGCGTGCACCTGCTGTCGAACGCGGGCACCGACTACGCCGAGCTGCTCAGCGGGCCCGAGCTGGTCCGTCGTGCGGAGAAGGCCGGGGTGCGGCGGATCACCGTGCTGTGGAGCGGTTACCGGAGTCCGATGGAGGAGGCGGTCACGGCGAGTTCGCTGGAGTGGACGGTGCTGCGGCCGATGGACTTCATGTCGAACGCGCTGGTCTGGGCCGAGTCGGTGCGCGAGAAGGGGGAGGTGCGTGAGCCGTTTGCCGGTGCGAGGAGCGCGCTCGTGCACGAGGGCGACATCGGCGCGGTGGCGGCCGCCGTGCTCGTGAGGGGTGGGCACGGCGGCCGCACGTACACGTTGACGGGGCCGGAAGCGTTGACGGTGCCGCAGCAGGTGGCGGCGATCAGCGCGGCGACCGGGCAGGAGATCCGTTACGTCGAGCAGTCGGAGGACGAGGCACGCGCGGAGATGCTGGCCGCGGGGAGGCCCGCCGAGATCGTCGACGTGCTGCTCGGGTGGAAGCGGGACATGCCCGCGGAGGGGTACACGGTCGTGCCGACCGTGGAGGACGTGCTGGGAAGGCCCGCGCGCTCGTTCGCCGAGTGGGCGAAGGAGCACGCGGGCGACTTCCGTCAGCGCAGCAGGTAGGCGTTGACGATCGTCTGCTCGACGGTCTGGCCGTAGCCGGATGCCTTGGCGCGCAAGGAGACCGACTTGGCGTCCCTCGGGTGGGCGAGCAGCACACGGCCACTGGTGATGGGCGTGGACCGCCACGTCGTGCCGCCGTCGTAAGAGACCTCGACGGACGTGATGCGCACCGAGCCGGTCTGCGACTGGGTCGAGATCGGCACCGACAGCATGCGGCCCGCCCGGGCGTGGCCGTCGTCGTCCAGCTGCGGGGTGAAGCGGATGACGCTGAGCGGCAACGGAGTCCGCGTCGCCGTGGTGTCGCTGCGGAACGTCCAGACGCCGGACACCACGGTGCTCAGCGGGCCCGAGCGGGTCGCCGTGGTCTCGACGCGGTAGTCCGCGGCGCCCGGCTGCACGTCGGTCAGGCACCAGCCCGCCTCGGCGGTCTCACAAACCTTGGCGTTGTCGCGGTACACCGTGGTCCTGGCCTCGGTGACCGGGGCGTAGCCCTCGTTGCCCGCGTTGTCGCCGAACAGAGGGACCGTGACGCGCATCAGATCACCGGTGCGGAACGTGTGCGGAACGTCGCGAGCGGCAGGCAGGGCCGGGCCGAACACCGCGCGGTTGAACGGTTCCAGGTACGAGCGGCCCGGCTTGTAGTGCCGGAGCGGGGTTGCCAGGGCGCCGACGTAGCCGTTCTCGTCGAACAGGGTGAACCTGCGCGACCAGTCGCCGCCCTCGCCGCCGTAGTGCTCGGTGCGCGGGCCGGGGGCCAGGTTGTCGAGCGAGCCGTAGCCCCAGTCGGCACGGTTTTCTGGCGACGAGGTGTGGCCGATGGTGGCGTTCTGGCCCGCCTTCAACGGCGGCATGTCCACCTCGACGGTGGCGAGGTCCTTGCGGACGACCGTCCTGGTCAGGCCGTTCGGCGCGTGGCCCTTCCGGTACCAGGCGAGGCCGTAGAAGTCGGGGCCCGCGTTCCAGAACGTCGCGATCTTGCCGGTCACCTCGATCGAGTCGGGGCCCAGGCTCGCCATGCCGAGGTGGGAGATGTCGCCGCCCACCGAGAAGTTGCCGATGGTGTAGCTGGTGCCGTTGACGGTTCGTTCGAAACCGGTCTGCAGCAACGAGAGTTGCGCGGTGACGGGGAGCGTCACCTGGACCGGCCTGGCTTGCCTGGCGTCGAGGTCGATCGTCGTGGTGCCGGTGACGGTCAGGTTCGGGTAGTTGATCACGTCGTGGGTGTGGGCGCCGTCCGAGGCCATGACGCCGCCGTTCAGGAGGTAGCGGCCTTTGGCCAGACGGGCCACCCCCGCGTTCGGCCAGACACGGGCGCCGGTGTCCACGTTGACCAGGAACGCGTAGGACGGCGACGACTTGACGCCGGACCGCTGGGTCGCGGTGATCGTGACGTCGTAGCTCTCTTTCTCCAGGTCGACGACGACTGCCGTGCGCACGCCACTCGCGATGATCGCGCCGCCCAGCACACCGCCGTCCGGCTGCTTCGCGATGTCGGCGGTGACCGTGGCGGTCGCGGAGCCGCTGGCGGGCACGGTGAGCTTGGCGGGGGAGACGCTGAAGAGCGCGCCGGTCGTCTCGGTGGTGAGGTCGAGGGTGATCGGCTCGGAGCCCGCGTTGGTGTAGGTGATCTCCTTGGTCAGCGCGGGTTCGCCGGTGTGCGGCCACCGGTGGGAGCCGAAGCTGAGACTGGTCGGGGCCGATGTCACGTTCTGCTTGATCAGCTTGGCGACGTCGACGCGGCCGGAGCCCTGGTCGAACGGGGTCAGCGTCGCGGTGGGCGTGGTGCTCGCGGTGAGGCGGGCCTTGAGCGCGGTGCCGGTGAGCCCGGGATGTTGCTGGCGCAGGAGGGCCGCCGCGCCCGCGACGTGCGGGGTGGCCATCGACGTGCCGTCGAGCGAGGTGTAGCCGTCGGCTACGGGCGGGCCGATCCTGCCGTCGGAGTGCAGCGCGGCGACGATGCCGACGCCCGGCGCGGTGAGGTCGGGCTTGAGCGCGCCGGCCTTGGTCGGGCCTCGGCTCGAGAACTCCGCGATCTGGTTCCGGTCGTCGACGGCGCCGACGGTGAGGGCGGCGTCGGCGGTGCCGGGTGAGCCGACGGTGCTGCTGTTCGGGCCGCTGTTGCCCGCGGCGATCACGAACAGCGTGCCCTTCTCGGCGCTGAGGCGGTTGACCGCCTCCTCGAGGGGCTCGATCTCCGGGGTGTCGTGGCCGCCGAGGCTCATGTTGACGATCTGGGCGCCCTGCTCGACCGCCCACTCCATGCCGGCGATGATGCCGCTGTCCTGGCCGGAACCGTTGTCGCCCAGCACTTTCACGTCGAGGATGCCGGCGTCCGGTGCCACGCCGCGGTACTTGCCACCGCTCTTCGCTCCGGTGCCCGCGATGATCGACGCCACGTGCGTGCCGTGGCCGTGGTGGTCACCCGTGTCGGGGGAGGACGTGAAGTTGCGCTCGCCGACCTCGCGGTCCTTCAGGTCCGGATGGGTCTGGTCGACCCCGGTGTCGAGGACGGCGACCGTGGTGCCCTTGCCGGTGAAACCCGCGCTGTACGCGGCAGGGGCGTTGATCTGGGCGACGCTGCGGTCCAGGTTGGCCCTGCGCCTGGCGTCGAGCCAGATCTTCTTCGCCCCGGACGCCGACAGGCCACCTGCGAGCGGAGTTCTGGCGGCGTCGAAGGCCACGCCGTTGATGCTGCGCAGCTGAAGGCCGGACTGGGCGCTGAGCGTGCCCTCGGGATAGGTGACGATCACGGGCAGGGCGCCGCCGTACGTCGCGAGCTCGGTGACGTCGAAGAGGCGCTCGTCGAGGTGGCCGCTCGCGATCATCGGCATCGCGTCCGAGGGCACGACGTACTCGTGGCCCTGCGCGGTGTAGGTCGTGAACATGATGTGCTCGCGGCCCGGCGCCGGTCTGACCGCGCGCTGGCCGGTGAGCACCTGGTCACCCGTGATCAAGGTGACGGTTGACGCGTTCGCTGCTCGTGGGGGCGAGGCATGTGCCTGGCCGGCGGTGAGCAGGGCACCGGCCAGGACGACGACTCCGAGTAGGCGCACCCAGTCCTCCGCAGGTCTGTGAGAGCGTTCTCACGGACCGTAGTGAGGCGGTCACCTCCCTAGCAAGGTCTACACCAATTCCCGGTACAGGTGCGTCTCAGCACGAAGCTTTCCTGTTCGCGCACTAACCTTTGCGCCATGACGGGCCTGCGTGAACGCAAGAAGGCCGCCACCAGGGTGGCGCTGGGTGACGCCGCGTGGAGCCTGTGCGTCGAACACGGCTACGACGGCGTGACGGTCGAGCAGATCGCGCGGGCCGCCGGGGTGTCGTTGCGGACGTTCTTCAACTACTTCTCCTCGAAAGAGGAAGCAGTCATGGCCGGCGACACGCTGATGGCCGAGATGTTCGTGCGGGAGTTCGAAAACAGGCCCGCGGACGAGCCGGTGCTGGTCGCGTTGCGCGAGGCGTTGCACGCGATGTACCCGGCGCGCGTCGACCTGGAGCGCCTTCGCCAGCTGCGGGAGCTGCGCCGCCACCCGGCGATGCTCCCGCACGTGCTCGCCGCCTACGCCGCCCGTGAACAGGAGCTGACCGCGGCGATCGCGGACCGGTGCGGAGTCGACCCCGCTGCCGACCCCTACCCGGCCGTGGCGGCGTCGACGATCCTCGCGTCGTTGCGCGCGGTGGTGCAGTGGTGGCTGGACACGCCGTCCGCCTCCGAGCGGTTCACGGCGACCGAGCTGGTCGGCAAGATGATCGACCAGCTCGGCGCCGGGTTCACCAGGTGACCGGGAGCGCGTGCACGCCGTAGATCGACATGTCGGTCCGCAGCGGCACCTCATCGGCGGGCACGGCGAGCCGCAGCGCCGGCAGCCTGCGCAGCAGCTCGGTGAAGCCGACGGCCATCTCCACGCGGGCCAGCTGCTGGCCGAGGCACTGGTGGATACCGTGCCCGAACGCCACGTGGTGACCGCGAGGGCGGTCGACTCGCAGCTCGTGCGGATCGTCGTACTGGGTCTCGTCGCGGTTCACCGCGGGTACCGACACGACGACGGTCTCGCCCTCGCGGATGGTGGCGGCACCGATCGTCACGTCCTCCTTGGCGTGCCGCGAGACGCCCATGCTGATGATCGAGAGGTAGCGCAACAGCTCCTCGACCGCGTTCTCGACCAGCTCGGGATGCTCCCGCAGCTTCGCCAGCTGGTCCGGGTGTTCGAGCAACGCGAACGTGCCGAGCGCGAGCATGTTCGCCGTGGTCTCGTGACCCGCGATGAGCAGCAGGTTCGCGATGCCGGCGAGCTCGTCGGTGTTGAGGTCGGTGTCGCGGACCAGCCCGGACAGCAGGTCGTCGCCGGGGTCGCGCTGCTTGTCGCGGACGAGTCCGTGCATGAAGCGCCGCAGGTCCGTGTTGACCTTGATCTGCTCGTCGACCGTCGTGTGCAGGCTGAGCAGCTTGGCCGTGCGGCGCTGGAACTCCTCGCGGTCGCCGTAGTCGACGCCCAGCAGCTCGCAGATCACCAGCGACGGCACCGGCAGCGCGAAGTCCTGCACGAGGTCGGCCGGCGGTCCCTTCTCGATCATCGCGTCGAGCCGGGCGTTGACGATCTCGTGGATGCGCGGCGTCAGGTCGCGCATCCGCCGGACGGTGAACTGCCCGGTCAGCAGCCTGCGGTAGCGGGTGTGCTCGGGGGCGTCCATGAAGATGAACGACCCGGCCCGCCGCTCCGGCGGGAACATCTCCGCGTGCAGCTCGGGCGAGATCAGCTTGCGGGCGCGCGGGCGGTTGATCCGGTCCGCGCTCATCCGCGGGTCGGCGAGCACGGCCCGTGCCTCGTCGTGCCCGGTGACAAGCCAGACGGTCTCGCCGTGGTGTTCGATCCGGTGAATCCGCCCCTGCCCGCTCAACTCGGTCAGCCCACCGGCCGGGTCGAACGGGCACTCACCGCGCTGCAGGAGATCGGCGGGCAACTGCGGACGGATGAGCTCCTGCGCGTTGCGCTGCCGCTCTGCCGTGGTCATGGTGGCCTTCTCCCTGTCTGACCTGGTGTGACCAGGTCGTGGCTCGGGGTCACCATCCACGCTACCGAAACTTGCGCGTTGTGCAAGATTCCTAAAGGCGGCTTGGGATGCGCGTCACGCCGCGAACACCTGGGAGTCGTCCGCGAAGGCCTTGAACTCCAGCGCGTTGCCCGCCGGGTCCAGCAGGAACATCGTCCACTGCTCGCCGCGCTCGCCCTTGAACCGCACGTACGGCTCGATGACGAACTTCGTGCCGGCGCTCCTGAGCTTGTCGGCCAGCGTCTCGAACTCGGGGATGGTCAGGACCAGCCCGAAGTGGGGGACCGGCACGTCGTGGCCGTCGACGGGGTTGTGCACGCGCTCGGTCCTCGGCGCGAGGTGCGTGACGAACTGGTGCCCGTGCAGGTTCCAGTCGATCCACGTGTCGGAGCTGCGCCCCTGCTCCAGGCCGAGCGTCTCGCCGTAGAAGCGGCGGGCGGCGTCGAGGTCGTCGACCGGCATGGCCAGGTGAAAGCGTGGGATGTTCGGCATGTCTGAATGTTAACATTCAGACAAGGTGTCTGGTTGTTGCCTTGTTAACATCGCTTCATGACTGAGATGGGCACGAAGATGGGCCCAGCGCGCCGCCGCGGCCTGAGCACCGAGGTGGCCGACGCGATCCGCGAGGCGATCTTCGACGGTCGCTACGCCCCCGGTACCGCCCTGCGCGAGGTGGAGCTGTCGGAGGCGCTGGAGGTCAGCCGCGGCCCGATCCGCGAGGGGCTGCAGAAGCTTGAACGTGAGGGCCTCGTGCGCACCGAATGGCACCGCGGCGCCACCGTGACGGCGTTGTCCCTGCAGGACGTCGCCGAGCTGGACAGCCTCCGTGCCGCACTCGAGGTGCTGGCCGTGCGCCGGGTGGTGGACCAGGCGTCCGAGGCGGATCTGGCGTTGATCGAGAAGGCCGCAGCCGCGATGGACCGCGCCGACACGCCGCACGAGATGGTCCGGTGCGACATCGCGTTCCACGACGCCGTGTACGCCGCCGCGAACCACTCACGGCTGGCGCAGGCGTGGGAGGCGATCCGGTCGCAGGTGCACCTGTTCCTGATCACGCGGGTGAACGTGAGCACGGACGGCTACCTGGAGCAGATCCGGCAGGAGCACCGCGACCTGGTGGCGGCGCTGCGGCTGGGCAACGTGGACGGTGCGCTGAAGTTGTTCGCGGAGCACCGCAAGCACGCGTTCGACGTGCTCACCGGTTAGTGGCGTGCGAGGACCACGCGGGTCCGCGGCCCCATCACGGCACCCAGCTCGGCGACGAACCCGTCGTGCAGCGGCGGCCAGTTGTGGAACACCACCGCGAGATCGCCGATGTGGAACGACCAGCGTCCCTCCAGTCACCGGCGAGCGTTGAACGTCCACACACGACACACCGCACGGATGGCTCGACGCGGTCGTAGAGCCACGGTTCGATGAACGCGTGGTGGTCGTCGTCGTTGATCGCGCCGCAACCGCAGTGAGGACCCGTCGGCGGCTCGTAGTTCCCGGTGGCGTGGTGGACGGTTCGTGCCGCAACGACGTCGATGCCTGTGTGGCCGCCGCCGACCCAGCGGTCCGCTTCCGGCGCCGCGGCCGAACAACGCGTGCCGGCACGGAACTCGCTCGGCGCCATGATCTCGTCGCGTGCGAGGTTCGGCGTGATCACGCCGCGGTCGAGCAGCCACGACGTGACCACGGGCGCGCGCTGCCGTGCCTGAGCGGCGGTCAGCGAGATCTCGACCAGCTTGATCGCGTACTCACTCATGATCTGCTGTCACAACCACCCGTGGTCGTGCGCCAGCTGGAACGCCTCCGCCTGGTTCGCCACCCCGAGTTTCGCGACCGCGGCCGACAGGTGGTTGCGCACCGTCCCGGCGGACAGCGACGTGCGGGCGGCGATCTCCGCGACCGGTGTGCCGAACTCCGTCAGCCGCAGGACTTCCAGCTCGCGCTGCGTCAGCGGGCACGGCGGAGCGGCCAGCGCGTCGGCCGCCAGCGCCGGGTCGACCCAGCGCGACCCGCCGTGCACGCGGCGGATCACGTCGGCCAGCGTGCCGCCGGGCGATCCCTTGGGCAGGAACCCCTTCGCGCCCGCGTGCAGGGCCTGCTGCAGGTGCGGCGGACGGCCGCGGCCGGTCAGGATCACGACGGCGCACGACGGCATGACCCGCGCGAGCTCCTCGGTCACCTCCAGGCCGTCCAGCTCCGGCATCTGCAGGTCCAGCACGGCCACGTCCGGACGGTGGGCCCTGGCTGCCTCGACGGCGGCCCTGCCGTCGCCGGCGCGGGCCACCACCTCGAGATCCGGCTCCAGGTCGAGCAGCGCCGCCAGCGCGTCGCGGATCAGCTCCTCGTCGTCGGCCAGCAGCACTCTGATCACGCCGGCACCACCACCTGCAACGTGAAGACGTCGGCGGAGCGTTCGACGGACACGTGACCACCGACGGCCGCCAGTCGCTCGTTCATGCCCCTGATCCCGTTGCCCTCGGCGGCCGGCTTGTCGGTGCCGTCGTTCGTGACGGTCATCCGCACCTCCCCGTCCTCCTCGGCGACGTCGATCATGCACCACGTCGCGTGGCTGTGCCGCAGCACGTTGGTGCACGCCTCCCGCAACGCCAACGCCAGCTGCGTGGCGTTCTCGCCGTGCACCGGCACGTCCGTGACAGTGCAGCGGATACCGGCCTCCCGCAGCACGTTCCGCACCGCCTCCAGCTGCTCGGGAAGGTTCACCGCCCGGTAGCCGCGCACCGCGTCGCGCACTTCCTCCAACGCCGAGGACGCCAGGCGCTGGGCCTCGAACGCCTCCGCCGCCGACCGCTCGGGATCGGATTCCGCGAGCCGTCCCGCCAGCTCCGCCTTCAACGCGATCACGGTCAGCCGGTGCCCGAGCAGGTCGTGCACGTCGCGGGCGAACCGCAGCCGTTCCTCGCTCACCGCCAGCTCCGCCCGCGCCTCCCGGCCCGCCCGTGCCTGCGCCAGCAACCCGGCGAACCACATCGGCAGCCCGGCCATCGCGATGATCGTCAGGCCGACCGCGGCCGCGATCATCTGGTACGTCGTGTGATAGTGGCCGACGAACGGCGCGACCAGCCCGGCGAGCACGACCGCGCCGATGGCGGCCATCCACCGCCACACACCGGAGAGCAGCAGCGGCGCGAAACCGGCGGCACCACCGCCGATCCACGCCCAGGTCGACAGCTCGTCGGGCCCGAACGGCGCCACCAGCGGAATCGAGATCAGGGTGGCGGCCACGAGCACCCAGAGCCTGGCCTCCCGCAGCGCCACCACGTAGGCCACGGCCAGGATCAGCAGGCCCAGGATTCCGAACCAGCGACCGGCGGACGGCTCGCGCAGCACCGCGATCAGCGGCACCACGAGGGTCCCCGCCCACAGCACGTGGAGAGCCCCGCGCAGCGCGGCGAGCGGAAGATCGTTCATCGCCATCAGCCTAGAACCACTTCAGCAGGATGGTGACGCAGATGACCAGGTCGAACACTCCGCAGAACTCGGACCACCAGCGCGGCACGACCGCGTTCCGGATGTGGTGGACGAGGTCCCAGACGGCGTGCGCGCCCCAGCCGAGCGCGATCAGCAGGACGCCGGTGTGCGGTGACACCATGATCACGGCCGCCGCCAGCACGGTGTACAGGCTGAAGACCAGGAGCTGCACCCGTGGCGTCCGCCAGCCCCACATCAGATACGCCGCTTGGCACAACACCAGCGTCCAGACGGGAGGCACGAGCGGCGTCTGCCAGAAGTCCCACGAGATCGCCAACGCGATCACCATCGGCCAACGGTCGATGAACGCCCGCACCAGCGGGATCGTCTTGAGGGTTCGTGTTGTCGTCGTCATGCATCAAGAGTCGAAGGAACGCCCCGCAGAACCCATCCGTGCGATGTCATGACCTTTCTGTGCGAAACACACAGACGACCTATGTGTTGATCTCCGCCCAGACGGTCTTGCCGCCCGCCATGTCGCGAGTGCCCCAGCAACGGGCGAGCTGGGCGATCAGCAGCAGTCCACGGCCCCGCGAATCACCGAGCCGCGACTCGCCCAGGTGCGGAAGCACGGCCGGCGTGCCGTCGTCGACCTCGATCCTGATGAAGTCGTCGAGGCGTTCGACCCGCAGAACCCGCGGCCCGTCAGCGTGTTCGTAGGCGTTGCTCGCCAGTTCGGTGCACACCAGCAGGACGTCGAGCCGGACGTCCTCGGACACGTTCCCCAACAGTGACGAGACCCAGGTGCGCATCGCGACGAGGTCCGGCCTTTCCTCCGGCAGGGTGTGCACGGTTCTCACGGAGGCGCTGAGCACCTCGGGAGTGTCCATTTCCATCCCCACCTCAATCTGTTTCAGGCCCTCCTGGCTGCTCAAGATGGCCGTCAGGTCGCGAAATACCACCGTGCGTGCTACCCCAAACGTGTGGACGGGTACGGCTTCAACCTCATACTGGTCGCGGTGCTGGTGTTGCTCAACGCGGCGTTCGCGGGCAGCGAGATGGCTCTGGTGTCGTTGCGCGAAGGCCAGCTCCGGTCGCTCGAACGCGACGGGCACCGCACGCTCGTCCGCCTCGCACGTGATCCGAACAGGTACTTCGCGACCATCCAGATCGGCATCACGCTGTCGGGGTTCCTGGCCTCGGCGACCGCGGCCGTCTCGCTGGCGCAGCCGCTGATGCCGCTGCTGGGGTTCCTCGGCGGCGCCGCCAACGGGGTCGCGATCGCGCTCGTCACGATCGTTCTCACGTTTTTCACGCTGGTGTTCGGGGAACTGGCGCCCAAGCGGCTGGCGATGCAGTACGCGCTGCGGTGGTCGAAGATCGTCGCCCGCCCGCTCGACCTGCTGTCCTCGGTGTCGCGGCCGGCGGTCTGGTTGCTCAGCAAGGCGACCGACCTCGTGGTGCGGATCTTCGGCGGTGACCCGGACGTCGAAGAGGGACAGATGTCGCCGGAGGAGCTGCGTGATCTCGTTGAGGTGCAACAACATCTCAACCAAGAACAACGCACGATCATGACCGGCGCACTCGAGATCCACGAACGGCGGCTGCGCTCGGTCCTGGTGCCGCGGCGGCTGGTGACCGTGCTCGAAGAAGGTTTGGACACCCCGACCGCGCGGGAAATCATGGCGAGGTCAGGACATTCCCGGGCTCCGGTGACCAAGGACGGTCACCTGGACGACGTGATCGGCGTGGTGAACCTGCGCGATCTGCTCGACGACTCGGTGAAGCTGGTCGACGTCGTGCGGGTGCCGATGGTGCTTCCGGACTCGCTGCGCGTCACGGACGCGTTGCGCCGCATGAAGGCGGAGCACGAGCAAATGGCGCTGGTCGTGGACGAGCACGGCGCGGTCGACGGCATCGTCACGCTGGAGGACCTGCTCGAGGAGATCGTCGGCGAGATCTACGACGAGACCGACTCGGACGTGGTGGCGGTGCGGACCGAACCGGACGGGTCGATCGAGCTGCCGGGCACGTTCCCCGTCCACGACCTGGTGGACGTCGGCGTCGAGCTGCGGGACGCGCCGCCCGGCCCGTACGCGACGATCGCGGGCCTCGTGCTGGTGCTGCTCGGGCGGATCCCCGAGGAGCCTGGCGACGTGGTCCACGTCTCCGGGTGGCGGATCGAGGTGCTGGAAGTGGAGCACCACGCGATCACGCTGGTGAGGCTGAAGTCACAGCCGAAACCGCGGAATGACCAGGGCCTCTGAACCGTTACACACAAGTGCGGCGGTGTTCGATTGCCGCTGCTCCGCAGACGGCGGCGAGTTTCGCCGGGGAGTCGGTCGTCCGGCCACCGCTTCGCGCCGAATCGCCTGCGGCGGTTGACCCGAAGGGGCGACCGGACGACCGACGCGAAACTCGCGTCCGGCCGCCACACCTACCTGCCAACGGAAACGGGGGGATTCGTCATGCCCGCAGATCTGAAGAACCGCGCGACCGGACAGCAGGACGCGGACCTGGTCGGCCAGTACCTGCGCGACGTCGGCGGCACTCCGCTGCTGACCGCGTCCGAGGAGGTCGACCTCGCCAAGCGCATCGAGGCGGGTGTCTACGCCGCGCACCTCCTGGAGACCGGCGACACCACGCGTGATCGCCGCGCGCTCAAGAGGATCGTCGCGCAGGGCGAGCGCGCCAAGGACCACATGATCCGCGCGAACCTGCGACTGGTCGTGTCGGTCGCGAAGAAGCACTCGTTCCGGGGCCTGCCGTTCCTGGACGTGGTGCAGGAGGGCAACCTCGGCCTGATCCGCGCGGTCGAGAAGTTCGACTACGCCAAGGGCTACAAGTTCTCCACCTACGCGATGTGGTGGATCCGTCAGGCGATCGAACGCGGTCTGGCCGACCAGACCCGCACGGTCCGGCTGCCGGTGCACGTCGTGGAGGAGGTCAACAAGCTCAAGCGCGTCGGCCAGAAGCTCTCCGCGGCGCTCGGCCGTGAGGCCACTGTGGAGGAGATCGCGGCGGAGGCCAAGACCTCGGCCACGCGCGTGCGGGACCTGCTCGACGCCTCGCGCACCTGCGTTTCGCTGGAGACGCCGGTCGGCGACGACGGCGGCTCCGTGCTGGGGGACCTGATCCAGGACACCGACGGCGTGTCGGCGCCGGAGCTCGTGGAGCGCCAGCAGTTCGAGGAGGGTGTCCGGTCCCTGTTGGACGTTCTGCCCGAGCGGCAGAGCCGGATCATGCGCCTGCGCTACGGGCTGGAGGACGGGCGTGAGCGCACCCTCCAGGAGGTCGCAGAGGAGCTCGGCCTGACCCGTGAGCGGATCCGCCAGCTGGAGAAGCAGTCGCTCGCGGTGCTCAAGTCGTCTGGCCGCCCAGAGGATCTTTTCGCGCTGGCCGGCTGACAACAGACGAAAGTCGCTTGTTCTCATCGTTGTCTCAACTAAAGATTCATCACGTCCGCTGACGGACTACCGCTGTTTCGCAACCGCGTGTGAACGCACCTGCTTGGGCTGTCGAGGGCCAGCCCGCGTTCGCACGTGGTTCCCCTGCGAATGAGGAGCAGTGATGAGACAACGCACCCTGCGCACGCTCGGGGTGGCGGCAATCGCCGCCGTTGGTACGGCTTTGTTGGTCCAACCGGCCGCAGCCGCGCAGCCGGAAGGACCCGTCGTCGCGGAGAACGCGCCGAACGCGGTCCAGGACAGCTACATCGTGGTTCTGAAGGACAACAGCATGGCGCGCACCGAGGTCAGCGGTCGCGCCGACGGTCTGGCCGCGCGGTACGGCGGCAAGGTCGGGTTCACCTACCGTGCCGCGTTCAAGGGATTCTCCGCCACCATGTCGGCCAAGCAGGCCAAGCGCCTCGCCGCCGACCCGGCCGTGCTCTACGTCGAGCAGGACCGGACCGTCCAGGTCCTGGCCGACCAGCTCAACCCGCCGTCGTGGGGTCTCGACCGCGTCGACCAGGCGGATCTGCCGCTGAACAGCAAGTACAGCTACAGCACCGGTGCCTCCAACGTCACCGCGTACGTGATCGACACCGGCATCAACTACGACCACGCCGACTTCGGCGGGCGCGCGTCGTTCGGGTTCGACGCGTTCACCGACGGCCGCAACGGCAAGGACTGCCAGGGCCACGGCACGCACGTGGCGGGCACGGTCGGCGGCTCGACCTACGGCGTGGCGAAGAACGTCAAGCTCAAGGCCGTCCGCGTGCTCAACTGCCAGGGTGGCGGCTCCGTCTCCACCGAGGCGGCGGGCGTCGACTGGGTCACCGCGAACGCCGTCCTGCCGGCGGTCGCGAACATGAGCCTCTACACCGGCACCGCGAACGAGCCGAGCCGCGTGCTCGACGACGCCGTCCGCGCGTCGATCCGCGCCGGCGTCTCGTACGTCGTGGCGGCGGGCAACTTCAACGACGACTCGTGCAAGTACTCGCCGCAGCGCGTCACCGAGACGATCAACGTCATGGCGTCCGCTCGCACCGATGCCCGTGCGTCGTTCTCCTCCTACGGCACGTGCAGTGACCTGTTCGCACCGGGTCAGGACATCGTTTCCGCGTCCTACAGCAACAACACCGGCTCCGCCACGATGAGCGGCACGTCGATGGCCTCGCCGCACGTCGCGGGCGCGGCCGCGCTGTACCTGGCGGACAACCCGTCCAAGACGCCGGCCGAGGTGCACGCCGCGATCCTCGCGTCCGCGACGCCGAACAAGGTCACCAACCCCGGTGCCAACTCGGCGAACCTGTTGCTGCGCACCAACTCCGGTGGTGTTCCCGGCGTCTCCGTCACCAACCCCGGCAACCAGGCCACCGCGCTGAACGGCACGGCGAACCTGCAGCTGTCGGCGTCCGGCGGCACCGCGCCGTACACGTGGTCGGCGACCGGTCTGCCTACCGGCCTGTCGATCAGCTCGTCCGGTCTCATCAGCGGCACGGCCACCACTGCCGGGACGTACAACGTGACCGCCACGGCCACCGCGACGGCCGGTGGTTCGGGCAGCACCTCGTTCACGTGGACGGTCGGCTCGTCGACGTGTGCCACGCAGACCAACGGCACCGACGTGGCCATCCCGGACAACTCGACGGTGTCGTCGTCGATCACCGTGACGGGCTGCACCGGCACCGCGTCGGCGTCCAGCAAGGTCGAGGTGCACATCAAGCACACCTACCGCGGTGACCTGGTGGTCGACCTGATCGCGCCGGACGGCTCGGCCTACTCGCTGAGCAACCGCTCTGGCGGCAGCGCGGACAACATCGACCAGATCTTCACGGTCAACCTGTCGTCGGAGACCCGCAACGGCACCTGGCAGCTTCGGGTCCGTGACGCGGCGACCGCCGACGTCGGCACGATCGACACGTGGAGCCTGACGCTGTGAGCTAAGGCGTGGCGAGGGTTTCCCGGAACCCTCGCCACGCCACCTCGGTGTCCGGGGTTCGCTCGTGCGGTCCTTTCAGCCACACCGCGAACTCCCCGATGTCGTTGAGCCGCCAGCGCAACCGGTAGAGGGCGAGACCGGCCGCGACGGGTTCGTGGCCGGTCAGCTCCGTGTACTTCGAGAGATCACCGTCCAGCAGGGCCAGGTCGCGTTCCGGCGGGGCCAGGCCCACCGTGTCCCAGTCGACCAGGCGGTAGCCGTCCGGTGTGCGGATCAGGTTGCCGGGATGCGGTTCGCCGTGCGTCACCACGCGTCGTGGCGGTACCTGCGCGGCCAGCCGGTCGAACTCGGCCAGCAGATCGCGGATCCGTTGTGTGTTCGCCACGAACACCTCCCGCGCGTCGACCGAGTACGGTCCGCCCGCCCACTCACCGGGCTCGTCGAGCAACTCTTCGAGAGCATCGCGCCCGTCCGAATCGACCGGTGCGACTGGAGTTCCCGCGGGCGGTTCGTGGCTGTGCAGTTCCGCCAGCAACGTGAGGACCTCGTCGCGCTCCTCGTCGCTGAACCGGTCGTCGAAGCTTCCAGACTTCCCGGTGAGGAGGGGGAAGACGCTCAGCGCGTACCGGTCGTCGAGCGGCACGACTGTCTCGCCGTCGTCCGTCCGCAGTGGTGCGACGACGAACGGGAGCTGCAGTGCCGAAGCCGTGTCCATCGCGTTGCGCAACCCGGCGAGCGCATCGGGTCCGCAGTGGGCCTTGTTCGTGAGGTCGGCGACGGACGTGAACCAGCGGCCCGCCACCGTCCAGTGGTAGTCGCCGAACCCGAGGGGCGCGTACTGCACGGGCCCGGAGATGCCGAACCGTGCGAGGCCCTCGGTGAGGTCGCGGTCGGACAAGCCCGCGGGAAGATCCATCACAGCGCACGAAGCTACCGCCTCGAATGGCACGATGTGCGGCGTGAACGTGCCCGCCGTCCTGCGCACCCTGGCCCGGCTGAGTGCCGCCGAGCAGCCGCAGAAGGTCCAGCTCGACCTGTCGAAGACGGCGGGCCTGCTGTGGCTCGGCGAGCACGAGCCGTCGTGGCGGGCGATCACGGCGACGCAGCAGGGCCAGGAGTGGACACCGATCACCTGGACCGCTCCGAAGTACGGCCGTGACCAGGTGCAGCACCTCGCCGCCTACGACGCGTTGCACCAGGAGGACCGGCTGCTGCGGCTGGGCTGGGCGTTCCTGGCGGGACCGGCCGAGATCGGTGGCCAGCGCCGGCGCGTGTGCCTGCCGTTGATCTCACGGCCCGTGCGGCTGCATCACGGCTTGGGCCTGACCTACGCCTTCCACGTCGCCGGTGACGCTGGCGTGTTCCCGTTGATCGACGACTGGGCCAAGACCGCGGAACGGGAGGCCGCGCTCGAGCCGACCAGTGCGTGGATCACCGAGACGTTGCGGCAGGCCGGGTTCGAGAACGTGCCGATCGTGCGCGACGACCCCAACAGGTTGATCTCCGGCAGCGAGCTCGTGGTGGCGATGGGCGCCGGGTTGCACGCGGGTGAGCCAGTCGTGAAAACCGAGCAGGGCGCCGCGCTGTACGAGTGGGCTCGCAAGCCGCGCGTGGCGGAGACCGCGTTCGCGGCGCTCTACGGGGCTGGTGAGGCGCTCGACGACCACGACGAGCCGATCAGTTCGGCGTTGCCGCTGAGCCACAGCCAGATGCGAGCGGTCGAGCACGCCCGCCGCGCGCGGATCACCGTCGTCGGCGGGCCGCCGGGGGCCGGCAAGACGCACACCCTCGCGGCGTTGGCGCTGGACGCCGTGGCGGCGGGACGGTCGGTGCTGCTCGCGAGCCGCACGCGCAACGCCGCCGACGTGCTCGGAGCCGCGCTGCGCCGGGCGGGCGGACCGGTGCCGGTGCTGTTCGGCGACTCGGAGCTGCGCCAGGAGATGGCGCGGGAGCTGTCGGACGGACTGTCCGCGACGAGCAGTCCCGACCAGCTGCAGGAGCTCGACCGGGCGCGGCGCGCGGGTGCCGCGGCGGTGGCGCGGGTCGAGCGTGCCGTCGCCGCTGCTTTGACGGACGAGCAGCTGGCCGCCGAGGCACGGCGGCACCAGGCGTTGATGCCGGCGCATCGGGAGGTGGCGCCCAAGGCGTTCGGTGCGGGCGTGGATTTCGCCGAGCTGCACGGGCTTCTGCGGCCGCGCACGGGGTTCCTGAGTGGACTGCGCACCGGGTGGGCGCTGTCGAAGGCGCGCAAGCGGACCGGTGCCGGTGACGTGTCGGCCGAGGACCTCGGGGCCGCTGTGCAGGCCGCCGAGCAGACTGCGGCGCTCGTGCGGCTCGGTGCCGGTGGCGGCACGACGTTCGGCGAGCTGCGGCCGTTGCTGGCCGAGCAGGACGCCGTGTCGCGTCAGGCCACTGCCGCGTGGCTCAAGGAGTACGCGGTCAGTCGCCGCGGCTCGGGTGCGCGCCGGGCGGTGGCGGCGCTGGCGAAGGCGTTGCGGTCCGGCAGGGCCGCCCGGCGGCGCGGTCTCGCGGAGATCGACAGCGCGGACCTGGTGGCGGCACTGCCGTTGTGGGTCGGGACGTTGTCCGATGTGGAGGACATCCTGCCGCCGGTGGCGGGCATGTTCGACCTGGTGATCATCGACGAGGCGAGTCACGTCGACCAGCCGCTGGCCGGACCGGCGTTGCTGCGGGGACGATCCGCGGTGATCGGTGGCGATCCCCGTCAGCTGCGGCACGTGTCGTTCGTGAGTGACGAGGCTGTGCGGGCGGCGGTCGAGGCGGAGGGCACGCAGGACCTGCGCGACCGCCTGGACGTGCCGAAGGTGAGCCTGTTCGACGCGGCGGCGGCGACCGCGGGCGTGCACTGGCTCGACGAGCACCACCGCTGCGCGCCGCACCTGATCGGGTTCGCCGCGTCGAAGTTCTACGACGGCAAGATCGCGCTGCTCACCACGCACCCGTCGATCGCGGACGTCGACTGCATCGACACCGAGCGCGTCGCCGGTGAGCGCACCGCGAAGGGCGTCAACCGGGTCGAGGTCGACGCCGTGCTCGCCCACGTGCGCAAGCGGGTCGCCGCGGGCGTGCGGTCGATCGGCGTGGTGACCCCGTTCCGCCCGCAGGCCGACGCGCTGGAGGAAGCGCTGCTGGGTGAGCTGACGCTGGACGAGATCACCACGGGTGGTGTCCGCGTCGGCACCGTGCACGGTGTGCAGGGCAGCGAGTTCGACGAGGTCGTGATCAGCCTCGCGGCCGACGAGAAGCCGGGCGCGTGGCGGTTCGTGAACGACCGCAACCTGCTGGCGGTGCTGACCACGCGGGCGCGGCGGCTGGTGCACGTGATCACGTCGGCCGCGTCGCCGCCCGGGCTGATCGGCGAGTACCTGGCGCACGCGGACGTGCCGCCGACGGAGACCGCCGGCGTCGCGCCTTCTGACGAGTGGACCGCGCGTCTGGCGGAGGAGCTCGCTGCCGCGGGGCTGACCGTGCGGACGGGCTATCCGGTGGGGCAGTGGCGGGTCGACCTCGTGGTGGGGGAGAGGAGCGACGCGGTGGCGCTGGAGACACGGCCGCACCCGGAGGGGCCGCAGGCGCACCTCGCCCGATGGCGGGCGCTCACCCACGCGGGGTGGCGGGTGCACGACGCGTTCGGCAGCCGCTTCGACCACGATGCCGCCCGCGCGGCGGTCGAGCTGGCTCACGAGCTCCGTCGCTGATGGCGTCTGCAAGTACCACCAACTCAGCGGCGGCAGTACTTGCAGACGCCGAAAACGCAGGCCCGTCAGCGGTGGGTCGGCTGGAACAGCGGCTCTGAGAGGGCCGCGGTCGCGGGCAGGAACGGGTTCGGGTTGGCCGGGCACACGGTCCCGACCGGCGGCAGCGTTCCGTTGAGCAGGTACGCGTTGGTGTGGTCGGTCGCGCACTTGCTCAGCCCGTACGCCGTGTGTCCCCAACCCGCGTAAGCGAGCAACCGGCTACCCGCGAGCTGCCGGTTCACGGCCTGGGCGCCGCGGAAGTCCGTGACGCCGTCGAAATGGTTGCCCACCACCAGAACCGGGGCGTTGGTGCGGGTGCGCCACGGTCCGGTGTAGCGGTCGTGGTTGACGGGCCAGTTCGCGCACGCCGCGTTGCCCCACCACCACGCCGGGCCGAACTCCGAACCCGCCTCGGCGTAACGGGCCGTCGCCCGGTAGGCCTCGAAGGCGCGCGGGAACTCGATGTCCGCGCACACGTTGCCGTTGTAGGCGTCGAAACCGTTGGGGTAGTCCGGTTCCGCGGCGACGCTCAACGTGGCCGCGTCGGACAGCTGGTCGAACAACGTGGCGGTGTCCGGCCAGTCGCGCGGGTTGTACATCGCGCCGATCGCCGCGCCGATGACCGCGTCGTAGGTGTACAGCTGGTCGCCCAGCTGGATCGGCTTGGCACGCACGGAGGCCAGCAACGCGTTCCAGCGCTTCTCCGAGTTCGGGCCGAAGACGCACGCCGCCTCGTCGCAGTTGCGGAGGAACTCGCGGAACTCCTCCTTCGTCGCGATCCGGTCCGACTCGATCTGCCGCCCGCTCGACCACAGCTCGGGGTTGAGCACTCCGTCGACCACCAGGGCGCGGATGTTGTTCGGGAACAGGTTCGCGTAGGTCGCGCCCAGGTACGAGCCGTACGAGAAGCCCAGGTACGAGATCTTGCGGTCACCGACGGCGCGGCGCAGCAGGTCCATGTCCCGTGCGACGTCGGCGGTGCTCATGTGCCGCGCGATCGCCTGGTCGTCGCGGCACTCCGGGCCGAGCGAGCGGTACCGCTCGAAGTACGGCCGTTCCTGCGCCGCCTGGTACGGGAAACCGGGCATGCCCTCGAAAAACTTGTCGAGCTCCTCGGTGCTGGCGAAGCAGTGCAGGGGATCCGACCGGCCGATGCCGCGCGGGTCGAAGCCCACGATGTCGAACCGGCCCTGCAGGTTGGCCGACAGCGCGTTGCCGGCCCCGAGCGCGAAGTCGACGCCGGACCCGCCCGGTCCGCCGGGGTTGAGGAACAGCGACCCGATCCGGCGAGCCTTGTCCGTCGCGGGTTTGCGCGCCAGCGCGACGGAAGTGGTCGCCCCGCGCGGTTTGTCGTAGTCCAGTGGCACCTTCACCGAGGCGCAGTCGAAGCCGGGGTGTTCCGGTCCGCACGCCTGCCAGTCGATCCGCGGCACTCCGGTGTCCGCCAGCGCGACGGGCGCGCCGGTGACCAGGAGTGCGGCCGCCGCGGCGAGCACGGTGATACGCATCGGCAAGCTCCCCTCTTGTCCGCAGAGGGGCCATTCCTACCTTCCCGCCACCGGCCACGTCGACCGACGAAAGTCTTGATCGCCCAACTGATGTGCGGGATCGAGGAACGGGTTCGGGTTCGCCGGGCACACCGTCCCGGCCGCGGGCAGCGTGCCGTTGAGCAGGTACGCGTGGATGTGGTCGATCGCGCATTGGCTGCGCCGGTACGCGATGTGCCCCCATCCCGCGTACGCCAGCAGCCTGCTGTTCGGGAGCTGCCGGGCGACGGCTTGCGCGCCGCGGAAGTCCGTCGAGCCGTCGAAGTGGTTGCCCACCACCAGAACCGGCGCGGAGGTGACCGCACGCCAGGGCCCGGTGTAGCGGTCGGAGTTGACCGGCCAGTCCGCGCACGCGCTGGTGCTCCACCACCAGTACGGCCCGAACTCCGAACCCGCTGCGGCGTAACGGGACACCGCCCGGTAGGCGCCGAACGTGCGCGGGAACTCGATGTCCGCGCACATGTTTCCGAGGTTGGCGTCGAAGAAGTTGTCGTAGACCGCGGCGGCGGTGGAAACCCCTGCGGACGCGTCGGAAAGCTGGTCGAGCGTCGCGGCGATGTCCGTCCAGGCTTCCGACGCGTACCCGGCGAAGAGCGCCCGCTCGATCACGCGGTCGTAGGTCCACACCTCGCCACCGAGCTGGATGGGCTTGACCCGCACCGACGCCAGCAACGCCTCCCACCGTCGCTTCGAGTCAGGGCCGAACGCGCAGGCGGCCTCGTCGCACAGCCGGAAGAACTCGTCGAGCACCTCGCGCGCGGCGACGCGGTCCGACTCGATCTGGCGTCCGCTCGACCACAGTTCTGGGTTGAGCACGCCGTCGATGGCCAGCGCACGGATGTTGCCGGGGAACATGTTCGCGTACGTGGTGCCGAGGTAGGAGCCGTACGACGTGCCGAAGTAGGTGATCTTGCGGTCGCCCAGTGCGCGGCGCAGCAGGTCCATGTCGCGTGCCACGTCGGCGGTGCTCATGTGCCGCGCGATCGGCTGGTCGCAGCGGGAGGCGAGCGAGCGGTACCTGTCGAAGAACGGCCGCTCCTGCTGCGGCGCGTACGGGAAGATCGGTCCGGCGGCGAGGAACTCGGCGCGCTCCTGCTCGCTCGCGAAGCAGCGCAACGGGTTCGACCGCCCGATGCCGCGCGGGTCGAAGCCGACGATGTCGAACCGGCCCTCGGTGCCGGCGGACATCTTCGCGCCCCAGGCCCAGGTGTACTCGATGCCGGACGCACCGGGGCCACCGGGGTTGAACAGCAACGACCCGATGCGCCGTGCCTTGTCGGTGGCGGGCTTGCGCGTCAACGCGACGGTGGTGGCCGCTCCGCGCGGGTGGTCGTGGTCCAGCGGAACCGTGACGGTCGCGCACTCGAAGCCGGGGTGCTCCGGCCCGCACGCGGTCCACTCGATCGGTGGAACCTCGGCCTGGGCGACGGGTGCGGGTACGACCACGAGCGCCACCACGGCGCCGAGCACGATGAGACGCATGGGCCATTCATAGCGACGGTCAGTCGAGCCGTCGATGCTTTTGGCGAACTCCCAGGCGGTCGGCGATCTGGTCGTGGATGGGGGTGCTCATCACGATCGGGTTCGGTGGTGGTGCCGACGCTGTCGGTCCGGAGGTGTCCTGGTCTGCAGGCATGGGTCGAGGGTAGAGACGGCCGTTGACCCATCAAGCACGCTGATCAAGAAATCACACTGGACGTACCCCAAGAGGTGAATCTGAATCAGCCGATCTATACCCAGGGTGGGGGTCGTGGCGTGCTAGAGGGCCACCTGTGGGTGTGCCCGATGGAGGGAATCCATCATGCGCTGCAACGTGGAATCTCACCCGCCGGACGGCCCGTTTGCGTGATCTCGCGGCAATGCTGAACCATCGGGCTCATCGCCGGACGGACGTGGAGCGTGACGATGGTCAGCGGCAAGCCCGGCATCGCCAAACGGCAGCTCATCCTGCTCTCCGGCAGGGCCCACCCCGAGCTCGCGGAGGCGGTCGCCAAGCACCTCGGCGCCGCGATCACCCCGCAGGCCGCCTACGACTTCGCGAACGGGGAGATCTTCGTCCGCTTCGAGGAGTCGGTGCGCGGCGCCGACGCGTTCGTCATGCAGAGCCACAGCGCGCCCATCAACGACTGGCTGATCGAACAGCTGCTCATGGTCGACGCCCTCAAGCGCGCCTCGGCCAAGCGGATCACCGCGGTCGTCCCCTCGTTCCCGTACGCGCGCCAGGACCGCAAGTACGCCGGACGTGAACCGATTTCGGCGCGGCTCGTCGCGAACATGTTCAAGACCGCCGGCGCGGACCGGATCGTCACCGTCGACCTGCACACCGCGCAGGCGCAGGGCTTCTTCGACGGCCCCGTCGACCACCTGCACGCGATGTGGCTGCTGACCGACCACGTCCGTGCCAGGTACCAGGGCGAGGACCTGGCGATCGTCTCCCCGGACGCCGGCCGCACCAGACTCGCCGAGAAGTGGGCCGACCTGCTCGGCGGGTGCCCCATCGCGTTCATCCACAAGACCCGCGATCCGTTGCGCCCCAACGAGGTCATGGCGAACCGCGTCGTCGGTGACGTCGAGGGACGCACCTGCGTCGTGGTCGACGACATGATCGACACCGCGCTGACGAGCACGGGCGCGGCCCGGCAGCTGCTGGAGCAGGGCGCGAAGGACGTCGTCCTCGTCGCCACGCACGGTGTGCTGTCCGCTGACGCGTACGAGCGGCTCGTCGCCAGCAAGGCGCGCGAGGTGATCCTGACGGACACGCTGCCGATCCCGCACGAGAAGCGGTTCCCGGGTCTGACCGTGCTGAGCATCGCGCCGCTGCTGGCCCGCGCCATCCAGGAAGTGTTCGAGGACGGCTCCGTGACCAGCCTGTTCGACGGGAACGCCTGACCGGGAAGCACTCCTGCCCGGTCCGTGTTGGTATGTGACATGGGCAACGAGCAGCAGCGTGGCCGCGTGCGGGTTGAGCACTCGGCGAAGCGCGTCCGTGCGTTCTTCGGTGGCGATCTGGTCGCGGACACGACCTCGCCGCGCCTGGTCTGGGAGATCCCGTACTACCCGGCCTACTACCTGCCGCTTTCCTCCGTGCGCGCCGAGCTGAAGCCGACGGGGGAGACCAGTCACTCGCCGAGCAGGGGCGAGGGAGTCGTCCACGACGTCGTCACGGCCCGTGGCACGGCCGAGGGCGCGGCGTTGATCTACACCGACTCTCCGATCGAGGAGCTGCGGGACCTCGTCCGGGTCGAGTTCGCGGCGATGGACGAGTGGCTCGAGGAGGACGAGCCGATCTACGTCCACCCGCGCGACCCGTACAAGCGCGTCGACGTGCTGGGCAGCTCGCGGCACGTCCGGATCGCACTGGACGGGGTGACGCTGGCGGCGTCCTCGCAGCCGCGGATCCTGTTCGAGACGGGTCTGCCACCGCGCTACTACCTGCCGCTGAGCGACGTCCGCTTCGACCTGCTGAGGCCGTCGGACACGCAGTCGCAGTGCCCGTACAAGGGAACCGCCACCTACTGGTCGGTCGAGGTCGGCGGGAAGGTGCACGAGGACCTCGTCTGGATCTACCGGACGCCGCTGCCGGAGAGTCAGAAAGTCGCGGGGCTGGCGTGCTTCTACACCGAGAAAGTCGATCTCTTCCTCGACGGTGAGCTCCAGCCGAAGCCGAAAACCCCCTGGTCGTAAGCGACTCATTTCACACTCTGCAAAGTTGCAGTCACTGCAAAACGATCCTGTACTCTTGCCTCGTGAACCAGCTGGGGGAGAGCCTGCGCGACCGCAAGAAGCGCCGCACGCGTGCCGCGCTCGAGCGGGCGACCGTGCGTCTCGCCGCCGAGAGGGGCTACGACCACGTCACCGTTGAGGAGATCGCCGCCGAGGCCGACGTCTCGGTGCGCACGTTCTTCAACTACTTCGTGAGCAAGGACGAGGCGCTGATCGGCGCGGACCCGGAGACGGGGCCGCGCATGGCCGAGCGCATCCTGGCCGCGCCCGACGACGTCACGCCGTTCCAGGCGTACCGGGACTCGGTGCTCGCGGAGATCACCGACGAGCTGAACAACGCCCGCGACCTGTGGCTGCTGCGCAAGGAGGTCCTGATGCAGCGGCCGGACCTGCTGGTCAGGGCGTTCGCCAACAGCGCGGAGTCCGAGCAGCTGCTCGCGAACGCGGTGGGACGGCGGGCGGGGCTGCCCGAGTCCGACCTGTACCCGCGGCTGCTCGTCGCCGCCGGAAGCGCCGCGTTCCGCTGTGCGGTGACGCGCTGGGCGCTCGACGACAGCGTCGCGCTGGGGGACCTGGTCAGGGATGCATTGGACCTCTTCGGCACCGGGCTGGCTCACGTACCGCCGCACCACCACGAAGGGGGATCGTCATGAGCACCGAAACCGAAGTGACACCAGTCCACAGCAGACGCGACGTCGTGCAGGCCATGTCGGGCCTGATGCTCGGCATGTTCGTCGCGATCCTGGCCGGCACCGTCGTGTCGAACGCGTTGCCGCGCATCGTCGCCGAGCTCAAGGGCTCGCAGTCGATCTTCGCCTGGATCGTCACGGTCGAGCTGCTCGCGATGACGGCGACCGTGCCGCTGTGGGGCAAGCTCGCCGACCTCTACAGCCGCAAGTTGCTGATCCAGGCGTCGCTCAGCCTGTTCGTCGTAGGCTCGCTGATCGCCGGCTTCTCGCAGAACATCGAGATGCTGATCGCCAGCCGCATCGTGCAGGGCCTGGGCGCCGGCGGCGTCACCGCGCTCGCGACGATCGTGATGGCCGCGATGATCCCGCCGCGGGAGCTCGGCAGGTACTCCGGCCTGTTCGGCGCCGTGTTCGGCGTCGGCACCGTCGCCGGCCCGCTGATCGGTGGCGTGCTGGTCGACACCTCGTGGCTCGGCTGGCGCTGGTGCTTCTTCATCGGCGTGCCGTTCACCATCGCCGCGATCTGGCTGCTCCAGCGCACCCTGCACCTGCCGGTCGTGCGCAAGGAGGACACGAAGATCGACTACCTGGGCGCGTTCCTGATCGTGTCCGGTGTGTCGACGCTGCTGATCTGGTCGTCGCTCGCCGGTCAGAAGTTCGACTGGTGGTCGGGCTGGACCGCGGGCCTCGTGTCGCTGGGCGTCCTGCTGCTGGTGGCGGCCGTCCGCGTCGAGGCCACCGCGCACGACCCGATCGTGCCGCTGTCGATCTTCCGCAACCGCACGGTGTCCCTGACGACCATCGCCAGCGCCCTGGTGGGTGTCGCGATGTTCGGCGGCACGGTCTTCCTCTCGCAGTACTTCCAGCTGTCGCTCGGCAAGACGCCGACCCAGGCCGGTCTGCTGGGTCTGCCGCTGATCCTCGGCCTGCTCGTCTCGTCGACCGTGGCGGGTCAGCTGATCACGAAGTACGGCAGGTGGAAGGCGTACCTGGTCGCCGGTGGCGTGACCATGGTCGCCGGCCTGCTGCTGCTGTCCACGATCACGGCGCAGACCACGGTGTTCATGGTGTCGGTGCACATGTTCGTGCTCGGCGTCGGCGTTGGCCTGCTGATGCAGAACCTGGTGCTGGCGGCGCAGAACGACGTGCCGGCCAAGGACCTGGGTGCCACGACGTCGACGCTGACGTTCTTCCGCTCGCTGGGCGGTGCGATCGGTGTCTCTGCGCTGGGCGCTGTGCTGGCCAGCAGGGTCTCCTCGCTGGCGGCGGAGAAGTTCGGCCCGATGGGCGGTACCTCCGGCGGTGACCAGGTACCGGACGTCTCGGTGCTGCCGCCCGAGATCAAGGCCGTGGTCGCCGACATCTACGCGACCGCCACGGCGGAGATCTTCCTGGTGGGAGCGCCGTTCGCGGTGCTGGCGCTGCTCGCGGTGCTGTTCATCAAGGAGAAGCCGCTCAAGGAGCAGAGCGGTGACGACCGGCTTGCGGCGGAGATGGCCGCGAGCCACTGATCACCTCGTTGCGCTGACCGGACCCCTGACTTTCGTCGGGGGTCCGGTCTGTCTTTCAGGTCGGGTCTTCTGTTCGCCCGGTCCCTAGGTTTCCGCTCATGAAAAGCATCTGGGGTGCGGTGATCGCGCTGGTGTTCAGCGTGACGCCGACCGATCTGTCTTCTGTGGACGGCTATGTGCGGTCGTTCATGGACTCGGCCTCCTATCCCGGCGTCGCCGTCGCGGTCACCAAGGGGGACCGGGTGATCGCGGCGAGGGGCTACGGACACGACTCGGCCGGTGCGCCGATCACCCCCGACTCGAAGATGGCCATCGCGTCGGTCAGCAAGTCGTTCACGGCGCTGGCGGTCCGCCAGCTCGCCGACGCCGGGAAGATCGACCTGGACCGGCCGGTGTTCGACTCGCGGGTCACGCCGCGCCAGCTGCTCAGCCACACGTCCGGCCTCAGCGACCGCACGTTGCCGGAGAAGAGCCTGCCGCAGCCGAACACGACCGAGGAGGCGGTGGAGCGGGCGCGGGAAGTCCTGCGCTCAGCCGAGCCCGACGGCCGGTTCCGCTACACCAACACCAACTACCACCTGGCCGCGCGGCTGGTCGAGCTGGCTTCCGGGGAGAACTTCAACTCGTATCTGCGCAAGCACGTCTTCGAACCTCTGGGCATGCGGGACACGGTCGCGATCGACGTGGCGCCGCGCGACCTGCCGCCGGACTACCGGCGCGGCCACGGCTACGCCTACGGGTTCTCGGTCGCGGTGACCGAGCCACATCGGTTCCTCACGGGTTCGGACGGTGTGATCAGCACCGCGGCGGACATGGCCAAGTGGCTGGCCGCACAGCCGAAGCTGGCACCGCAGGACGGGATGGGCTGGGAGACCGACTCGCAGGGGGTGTTGCGGCACAACGGGATCTGGTTCACGAGCACGGCCGGGCAGCTGCTGACGCCGTCCGGCTACGGGATCGCGGTGATGGTCAACAGCGGCATCGGGCTCGGCAACGAGGGCACGTACGCGCTGGAGAACGGCATCGCCGACGTCCTCGACGGCAGGACGCCCGCCTCACCCTCGTCGTACCGGCTGGTCGTCGACCTCGTGCTGGCCGGGCTCACGGTGTTGTCGTTGGTGCTGGGGGCGCGGGCGTTGCGGCGGCCGCGCAAGCTGCACAAGGCGTGGCAGGTGTTCAGGCTGGTGCCGTTGGGCGTGCTGGTGGCGTTGCCGGCGTTGCTCGGGCTGCTGTACGGCGGGCGGGACATCTCGTTCTTCCAACTGGTGCACTACGCGCTGCCGCTTGTGGTGTGGTTGGGCGTGTCCGGCGTGATGAACCTCGGGGTAGGAGTCGTGAAATGGCAGCGCTGAGGGTCGTGGCGCTCGCGGCGTGCGTCGCCGCTGCCGTTGCGGTGTCGTACTTCATGCGGGAGAACGTGCCGCCGTGGACGATCGCGGTGTGCGCCGTGGCGTTCGTGGCCGCGTTCCTGCTCGGGCGCCGGATGGAACCCGGCTGGCCCACGTTCCTGTTCCTGGCGGGAGGTCTCCTGGAGCTCACAGCGCTCATCGTCGTGGGGCTGGCGGTGGCGCTGCCGTGGTTCCTCGGCCGGGTGGCGTACCAGCAGGCCGCGCTGGCCGCGACCGGGGTCGAGGCCGCCCACCTGCGGGAACGTACGCGGATCGCGCACGAGGTCCACGACACGCTGGGCCACGAGTTCAGCCTGCTGGCCCTGCAGGCGGGTGCGCTGGAGATGAACCTGCCGCCCGAGCACCAGGCGGATGCCGCTCAGCTCCGGATGACGGCGGCCGCGGCCACGGAACGCCTGGCGGACCTCGTGTTCCTGCTGCGCGACGGCGACCCGCCCGCGGTGGCGGACCTGCAGGACCTCGTGGACCGCGCGATGGCGTCCGGGATGCGGGTCGAGTTCACGGTGGAGGGTCGGATTCCGTCCACTGTGGAACGGACCGTGCATCGGGTGGTGCAGGAAGCGTTGACGAACGCCGCGAAGCACGCGCCGAAGTCCGTGGTGCTGCTGAAGGTGTCGACGGCCGATGCCACGACGGTGGTCGAGGCGGGCAACGACGCCGGGCTGCGGCGTGGCGCGGGCAGCCGGCTGGGGTTGATCGCGCTGCGGGAACGGGTGCGGCTCGCGGGAGGTACGCTCCGGACCAGCCGTGGTGACGGCAGGTTCGAGCTGGTCGCCACGCTTCCGCACTCGGGGGAGCTGTGATTCGCGTTCTGCTGGCCGACGACGAGGCGATGGTGCGCGCGGGTGTGCGCGCCATCCTCGGTTCGGATCAGGCACTGGAGGTGGTCGCGGAGGCGTCGGACGGTCGCGAGGCGATCGACCTGGCGCTCAGGCACCGGCCGGACGTCGTGCTGCTGGACATCCGGATGCCCAGGCTCGACGGGCTCGAAGCCGCACGTGAGCTGGCGCGCCTGGGTTTCGGCGTGGCGATGCTGACGACGTTCAACGACGACGGCTACCTCGAACAGGCCCTGGACGGCGGTGCGCGCGGCTTCCTGCTGAAGTCAGGGGATCCGCGCGAGCTGATCGCGGGCGTGCACGCGCTGGCGTCCGGCGGTGCCTACCTGGCGCCGAAGGTCGCTGCCCGGATGATCACACGGTTCCGCGGGGGACGGGTCGGAGAGGCCCGTTCCCGCGTGGAGTCGCTGACCTCGCGGGAACGGGACGTGCTCGCGTTGCTCGGCGAAGGCCTGTCGAACGCGCAGATCGCGCGGCGGCTGGACCTCGTCGAGGGCACCGTGAAGGGGCACGTGAGCGCCATCCTGACCCGGCTCGGGGCGCAGAACCGGGTGCAGGCGGCGATCGTGGCGCACGAGGCCGGGCTGATCAGTACGGGAAGTGGCCAGGACCTCCGGCGACCGTGACCCAGCGCGTGGCGGAGAACGCCTCGATGCCCCACCGGCCACCGAACCTGCCGTAGCCACTGGCCTTCACGCCGCCGAACGGTGCCTGCGGCTCGTCGTCCACCGTCTGGTTGCCGACGTGGGCGATGCCCGTGCGGATCCGGCGCGCGAGGGCGAGGCCGCGCCGCGAGTCCTCGGTGAGGATGCCCGTGCTGAGGCCGTGTTCGGTGTCGTTCGCGATGGCGACCGCCTCGTCGTCGTCCGCGACCGCCGTCACGACGACGGCCGGCCCGAAGATCTCCTCCTGGAAGATCCGCATGTCCGGGGTCACGCCGTCCAGCACGGTCGCCGCACCGTCACCACCGGTCCGGATCCGCGCGCCGGCGCCGACCGCCTCGGAGACCAGCGCGGCCACGCGTTCGGCGGCGCGCGGGCTGATCACCGGCCCGATCACCGTGCCGGGGTCGGCCGGGTCACCGTGGGGCAGCGAGGCGACCTTGGCGGCGAGCTTCGCCGTGAACTCCTCTGCCACTGCCCGGTGCACGAGAATCCGGTCGGTCGACATGCAGATCTGGCCCGCGTTGTGGAAGGAGCCGAACGTCGCCGCGTCGACCGCATGATCAAGATCGGCGTCATCGAGCACCAGCAACGAGTTCTTGCCGCCGAGCTCCAGCACGGCGGGCTTGAGGTGTTGCGCGGCAAGGGTTCCGATGATCCGCCCGACCTCGGTCGACCCGGTGAAGTTCACCGCCCGCACCCGCGGGTCGCCGATCAGCACCTGCGCGACCTCGGCCGCGTCGTCCGGCGCGTTCGTCACGACGTTGACCACACCCGCCGGCAGCCCGGCCTCCTGCAGCACGTCGGCGATGAACAGCCCCGACGCGATCGGCGCGTCCTCGCTCGGCTTGAGCACCACGGTGTTGCCCGCGGCGATCGGCGCCGCAACCGCCCGCGTGCCGAGGATGATCGGCGCGTTCCACGGCGCGAACGCCGCCACGACCCCGAGCGGCTCCCGCACCGCGAGCGACAGCTGCCCCGGCGTCTCCGTGGTCAGCACCTCGCCCACGGGCTGCGAGACCGCCGCGGCTGCCTCACGCAGGATGTTGGCCGCCAGCATGATGTTGAACCCGGCCCACCCGCCGACGCCGCCAACCTCCCCGGCCATGAGCGCGATCGCCTCGGACGTGCGGGCCTCCATGCAGTCTGCCGCGCGCAACAGGATCCGGCGCCGGGTGGACGGCGAGGTCGCCGACCACTCCGCGAACGCCTCCTGCGCCGCGTCGACAGCACGCGTGACGTCCGCTTTCCCAGCAGCGGCGACAACGGCGTGCACCTCACCCGTGTAAGGGTTGAGGTCATCAGTGGTGCGGCCGTCCAGTGCGGGAACACTTTCGCCGCCGATGAAGAGCTGACGTGTTTCGCTTGCCACGGTTGAAGATTCAACCGGTAGTGACGTGGTTCATCCAAGCCCGGCTTCCGGTGGATGGAAACCGGGTTCCAACGTCCGCCCGATCCCGCTGGCCGCCACCTGCAACGCCGCCACCAGCCGAGCCCGCACGTTGCGCAGGTCGGGCACCACGATCCCGAGCGCCGCCACGACGTGCCCGTCCACCTCGACCGGCACCGCCACGCTGCACGCCCCGAGCGTCATCTCCTCGAACGTCTGCGCGTACCCGTCCCGCCGGATCCGCTGCAACTGCGCCCGCATCCGCCCCGGCTCGGTGACCGTGTAGGCCGTGAGCCGCGTCAGGCGGTGCTGCAGCACCTCCTCCTGCACCTCAGGGGGCGCGTGCGCGAGCAACACCTTCCCCACACCGGTCGAGTGCAACGGCAACCTGCTGCCGGTGGAGCTGACGATCGGCACCGAAGCGTGCCCCGACACCCTGTCGAGGTACAGCACCTCCGTCCCCTCGCGTACGGCCAGATGCACCACGGCCCGCGTCGCGGCGTGCAGGTCGTGCAGAAACGGCTCGGCCACCCGGCTGAGGTCGACCTCGCCCGCCGCGAGCAACCCGAGCCGCCAGATCCGCCGGCCGATGACGTACTCGCCGGACTCCAGCCTGCGCACCGCACCCCACGCGACCAGCTCGGCCAGGAGCCGGTGCGCGGTGCTGATCGGCAGGCCGCTGCGGCGCGCGATGCCGCTCAGGGTCTGGCGGCGGTGGCGGGTGTCGAACGTGCCGAGCAGCGAGAGCAGTTTGGCGGAGACGGTGGCGGCCATTCGCGAATTCTGCCCCGTTCGCCTGGGAACGGCTGCTGACGACGCCGGGGGAGCGCTGACCCGCACTTAGTATCGGCTGGTGGCCGGAACTCAAGAAGGAAAACTCCGTGCGCTGCACCGGGCACTCGCCGCGCATCCCGACGAACCAGTGCTGTTCGCGGACCTGATCCGGGAGGTGTGGGGCGACAACCCACCCACAGGCCCGCTGCCGGCCCTGCGCACGCTGGTGAAGCGGCTCCGCCGGTCCATTCCGGACGAAGTGGTCACCGACGCGTCCGGATACCGCCTGAAGGTACGCACACCGGGCCCGTGCCAGCTGCCCGCCGACCTGCCGGACTTCGTGGGCCGCGAGCACGAACTGGAAAGCCTCGAACGGCAGGAGGGCGTGGTCGCGATCACCGGGCCGCCCGGTGTGGGCAAGACGGCGCTCGCGGTGCGGCTCGCGCACCGGTTGCGGGAGCGGTACTTCGACGGGCAGCTGTACGTCAACCTGCGGGCGTTCGCGTCCGGGCCACCGGTGACGCCGGAGCAGGCGTTGAGCGGGTTTCTGCGGGCGCTCGGGGTGCCGCAGGCGGCGATTCCGGCGAGTCTTGACGCGCAGGTCGGCCTGTACCGGGAGAAGCTCGACGGCAAGCGGGTGCTGGTCGTGCTCGACAACGCCGTCGAGGACGTGATCGAACCGCTCGTGCCGGATCGGCCGGGGTGCCTCGCGATCGTCACGAGCCGGCACGACCTGCCCGGTCAGCTGCGGCTCGACGTGCTGGCGGACGACGCCGCGCACGACCTGCTGGTCAGCATGCGCGTGGGAGGCACGGCCGAGGAACGCACCGAGCTCGTGCGGTTGTGCGCGCACCTGCCGCTCGCGTTGCGCATCGCGGGGGCGAACGTGGCGCACGGGCACATCGAGGACTACCTGGACGAGCTGCGCGGCGATCGGCTGGACGTGCTGGAGATCGACGGCGACGCCGCCGTGCGGGCCACGTTCGAGCTGTCCTACCGGGCGCTCAGCGACGAGGCGAAGCGCGTGTTCCGGCGGCTCGGGCTGACGCCTGGCGCGGACATCGGGCTCGACGCGGCCACGGCGCTCGCGGGGCGCGATCCCGAGGTGCAGCTCGACGAGCTGGTGCGGGCCGGGCTCGTCGACCACGTTGGCGTTCGCTATCAGCTGCACGACCTCATCAGGCTGTTCGCCGGCGACGCCGCGGACGACGACGACCAGGCCGGGCTGCTCGACATGTACGCGTGGTACTTGAGGACCGCCTTCAATGCCGTCAGCAAGATCGTGCCCGAGACGAGCCTGCTGACCGAACCCGACCTGGACGGGCCGAGCCTCACCTTCGCCGACCGGGACGACGCGGGGGCGTGGCTGGAGGAGGAGCACTCCAACCTGGTCGCGGCGGTCGTTGCCGCGCCGTCGCCGTACGCGCAGCAGCTCGCCGACGCCCTGCGGATCTACCTGCACATCGGCCGGTTCGAGATTGACAAGGCGGTAGTGTTCCGCGCCGGACTGCGGACCGCGCGGGCGGCGGGCGATCTGGCCGGGCAGTCCGCGGCGCTGTTCGGCCTGGGCATGTCCTGCTGGACCCGCAGCGAGTACCGCGACGCACTCGCCAGCTTCGCCGAGGCCCTGGAGTACGCCCAGACGCCGTACGCGGTGGCGTCGATCAGGAACGCGGCCGGGATCGTGTACTCCGAGATGGGTGAGACCCGGCGGGCCGACGAGTGTTTCGCCGAAGCGCTGCGGATCCGGCGGGAGCTCGGCGACGAACGCGGGATCGGCGCCGCGTTGATGAACCTCGGGATCTCCCACGGCACGCGTGGCGAACTGCGCCAGGCGGCCGAGTACATCCAGGAGTGCAAGGAGCTGAGCGAGCACCTCGGGTTGTACAACCAGCTCGCGATCGCGCTGGACAACCTCTCCGTGGCCTACTTCGAGCTGGGTGACCTGGACGCGGCACTGACGTCGAGCATCGAGTCGGTACAGCTGCACACCTCCCAGGACCAGCAACGCGCCCTCGCCAACGCCCTGGCCAGCCTCGCCCGCATCCACGCCGAACGCGGCGAGATCGCGGACGGGCTCAGTGCGGCGGAGCGGTGCCTCGTCGTCGCGCGGGAGGCCGAGCACCCGAAGGCGCGGATCGACTGCCTCGTCGCGCTGGCCGTGCTGGAACCGGAGAAGGCCGAGCAGCACGCGGGTGAGGCCGTCGAGCTCGGCCGCAAGGTCGGCTACGGGCCCGGCGTGATCACCGCGTCCATCCTGCTCGCCCGCGCGACCCGGTCGCTGGAGCTGATCGACGAGGTGATCGGCACCATCCAGGAGACCGACAGCTTCATGGACCACTCCCGCGCGTTGCTGGTCCGCGCGGAGATCACCGGATCCGCCGGCACGGCACGGGAGGCGCTGGAGGCGGCCGAGCGGCGCGGCCAGGCGAAAGTCGCTTCGGACGCGCGATCGTTGCTGGTAACACTGGGCGCGTGACGTACCTGGGTGAGGGCTGGGACAGCAGGGCCGAGCTGGTCGACGGCTGGGTGGAACGGCGGCCACGCCGTCCGGAGGCCGTGCCGCAGCTGCTGCGCGAGTCGGTGGTGATGCCGTGGCTCGCGCCGCAGCTGCCGTTGCCGGTCCCCGTACCGGTGGTGATCTCGGAGGAGCCGCTGGCCGTGCGGCACGAGCTGGTGCCAGGTGACGAACTGACGACGTTCAACGCCGCGCAGGGCCGGCAGCTGGGCGAGTTCCTGCGGGCACTGCACGCGGTTCCGATCGCCCAGGCGGAGCAACGAGGTGTCGGCCGGATGACGCTGCCGGTCCAGCGGTTCCGCGACGAGGTCCGGGTGCCGGGCGGCGAGGCGTTGCTGGCCAGGATCGACGGGCTGCCCGCGGACACGCTCGTGCACGGCGACCTCGGCCCGGAGCACGTGCTGGGCAGCGACGGCGTGCTGACCGGCGTGATCGACTTCGGTGACCTGCACGTCGGCGACGCGGCGATCGACCTGGCCTGGGCGCTGAACTCCACACCGCCCGAGTTCGCGGACGCGCTCGCCGAGACCTACGGCGTCACCGGCGAACTGCGGGAGCGGGTCCTGATCTGGCACCAGCTGGGACCGTGGCACGAAGTGTTGTACGGCAACGACATCGGCGACCCCCAGGTCGCGGCCGAGGGTCTGCAAGGCGTGCGTGACCGGCTGAGGATCGGGGTATCCCCCGGCTGAGACTACTGTCAGGAGGAGCAGATGCCCTGGGTTCGTCGGCACCGCCGCAGCGCCCCGTACAGCTGGTTCCGCACCACCACGGTCCGCAGCCACTACCGCAGGCCACCCGGTGGGGTCCTCGTCCCGGTCCTCGTCGTGATCGCGGTGATCCTGCTGCTCATCGCCCTGTTCTGAGGGTAGGGTCGGGGTCATGGGGCAGTTGGGTGAGTTGTTCCCGGGACGCAAGCTCCGCAGTGAGGCGGGGGACTCCGGTACCGGCGAGGACTACGAGGAGACCGGTCCGCTCGACCTCACGGCGGGTGCCGTGCGGCTGAGGCCGCGGCCGAAGCCCGCTGCCCCAGAACCCGAGAGCACCGAGTGATCAACGGTATTACGCTGTGTCGGTGCTCGCCGGCCTGCTGTTCCTGATCCCCGCGTCGTTCTTCGTCTACGGGGTCATGCGTGACCGCCGCAGGCTGAGCAACGCGATCTGGCTCGGCATCACGCTGGTGATGCTGCTGCTCCTGCTCGCCGAGGCCGGGCAGGACAACCCGGTGATCAGCCTGCCGCTGCTGCTCGCGTTCATGCTGGCGGTGCTGGGCCTTCTGCTGCTGCCGCTGGCGTTGCTCGCGAACGGCCTGGTCATGGTCCGCCGCGAGGGCCGATCGCTGGGCAACCTGCTGTCGCTGCTGGCCGGGCTCGCCCTGATCGGTGAGATGATCTACTTCGCCTGGGGCATCAGCCAGCCCAACGACTGGATCCGCGGCAGCGCGATCGGCCTGTTCCTGGTGTCCGCCTACATCGCGTTCCTGTTCGTGAGCCTGCTGCTGTACTCCGTGATCTACGGCCGCACCGGCCGCCGAAGCGGTTTCGACGGCATCGTGGTGCTCGGCGCGGGCCTGATCGGCTCGAAGGTGCCGCCGCTGCTGGCATCGCGGCTCGACCGCGCGCTGCGGCTGTACCGGCGCGACCACGCGGCCGGCCGGTCACCGGTGATCGTCGTGTCGGGCGGCCAGGGCGCCGACGAGGACGTTTCCGAGGCGTTCGCGATGCGCCGGTACCTGCTCGAGCGCGGCGTGCCCGACGACGACGTGGTGCTGGAGGACCAGGCGACCACGACGGAGGAGAACCTCCGCTACAGCAAGCAGTTGCTGGCCGAGCGCGGCCTGAACGGCCGGGTCGTCGCGGTCACCAACAACTACCACGTCTTCCGCACCGCCGTGCTGTCGCGCAACCAGGGACTGCGGTTGCAGGTCATCGGCGCGCCGACGGCCTGGTACTTCGTGCCCAGCGCGTTCCTGCGGGAGTTCGTGGCGCTGCTGGTCCGCAACCCGGTCGTGCACGGGCTGGCGTGCGCGGTGCTGATGGCGGGCGGGCTCGCGCTGACCCAGATCAGCTGATTCGGCTCGGGGGAGAGGCATGCACGAGGAATGCGTCTTCTGCGCGATCGTCGCCGGGGAGGCCGAGGCGAGCGTGGTCTGCGAGGACGACCGGGTGGTCGCGTTCATGGACCTGGGCGCTGTTACGCCCGGACACGTCCTAGTGGTGCCACGGGTGCACGCCGTAGGTCTGGAAGACCTCGACGAGGACACGAGTGCACACGTCTGGAGAGTCGGTCATCGCATCGGTCGCGCTCTTCGGCGTTCCGGCCTGCACTGCGAGGGCGTCAACGTGTTCCTGGCCGACGGCGAGGCTGCCTTCCAGGAGATCTTCCACTTCCACCTGCGCGTCTTCCCGCGCTTCCGGGGCGACAGCTTCCGCATCGACGCCGACTGGTCCACCCGCGCCCGTCATCTGCTCGACGAGGAGGCGCTGCGCGTTCGGCGGGGCTTGGCCGAGATCGGCTGAGGCTCAGGTCGTCTCGCCCGGCTTGCGCTCCCACGCGGACTGCCCCCACTTCGCGACGAACGCCTGCTTGTCCACCTTGGACTGATCGCGCAGCAACCGGTTCCCGGCCGTGGAAGCGTTGGGGTGCAGGTGTTCCACGGTGACGCCACCGACGAGGACCGTGCCGCCCATCGCCTGCGCCCGCCACTCCAGGTCGTCGTCGCCGTACCACCAGCGGAACCGCTCGTCCGCGCGCAGCCCGGCCTGGCCGCTCAGCACGAACGCGTAGCCGGTGAGCCGGTTGTGCCGGGGAACGATCGGGCCCTGCACCGTGTTGTGCCAGTCCTCGCCGCGCCCGATCTGGTCCGGGTAGGCGATCACGGCGCCGGTGCGGTCCATCGCCTCGGCCATCGCGTCCATGAAGCCGGGCGGCAGCACGAGGTCGTCGTTCAGCAGCGCCACCACGTACTTCTCCCCGGCGGCCTGCTCGTGCGCCCAGTCCAGGCCGATGTTCCACAGCCTGCTGAGGTTCGGCGGCTGCTCCTCGTCGCGAATGACAGAGGCCGGTACGGAGGAGACCGGCGGCGTGCCGGCGTTGTCGATCACGAGCACGCGTTCCTGCGGCAGGGCGAGGGTCGCGATGGTCTGCCGCAGCTCGGCCGGGCGGTCGTGGGTGGGGATGACCGCGAACGTGAGCGTCATGATCGTCATCATGGCACGGTGGGCCGGGTCGCCCCGGCCCACCGGCCGGTCAGACGCGGGTGAAGCGCATGACCCAATTCGTCTCCCAGGTCTCGCCGCCGTCGTAGGAGAACTGCTGCTGCCACACGGGCTCGTCGCCCGCCGTCCAATCGAACCTCAGCTTCACCTCGTGCCCGCCGACCACGTCGTCACCGAAGAACACGCCGTGCCCGTCGGTGAACCGGCCCTCCAGGGGCGGGTCGAGGTGGCCGGGCGCGCGGCTCGAGGCCCACCAGATGCGCCACACCTGCTGTTCGGGGTCGTACTGCCGCAGGGTCATGCCCTCCCAGTCCGCGGCGCGGAGGTTGTCGACGTTCGCCCCGCCGCCCAGCACCGGCCTGCACTCGCTCGTCGCGTCGAACTCGACCCACTCGGTGCCGCGTCCGGGGATGTCGGCGATCTTGCGGTTGGCCACGTGCCAGTGCCCGTGGAAGAAGTCGAAATCGTGCTCACTCATGGGAGGAAGCTAAAACTGCTTCACTGACATCCAATGTCAGTGATCGGCGAACTACTCGTCGATCTTCGTGGCGGACAGCTTGATCCGCGTGTTGCAGTCGACGACCGTGCCGGCCGCCACGCTCTGCGCGGTGGTCTTCCAGTTGCGGTCGTTGATGAGCAGGCGCCCCTGGCCGGACGCGTCCTCCTCGCTGAGGAAGAACAGGCCGGCCGCCTGCATGGTGTCCTGCGCGGTCTGGTGGATCATGCCGACGACGTCCGGCACCGTGCAGGTCTTCGCGGCGGTGGCGGTCGTGGTGGGCGTCTTCTGCTCGGAAGGCTGGGTGGTCGCTGTCGGCGGCGGTGTGGGAGAGCAGGCGGAGGCCAGCAACAGCAGGGCGGCGGCGGAAGCGATGCGCATACCTGGCTGTCGCGACGCGCCCGAGCCGGCGTTACCCAACAGCGATGTCGGTGATCGAGTATTGACGCAAAGGTCTGGACCATTTTACCGTTCCGGGCAGTGGCCGCCGCCCTAGCCAGGAGGTCCTTCCCTTGCGCCTGCTCACCAGATTGGTCCCGGTGCTGGCTCTCTTAGCCGGCACCGTGATAGCCGTGACCCACGCTCCCTCCGCAGCCGCAGCCCACGAGGACTGCCGGCCGGACGGGCTGTACAAGACGCCGGGCGTCGAGGTGCCTTACTGCACCGTCTACGACACCGCCGGCCGCGAGACCATGGGCTCTGACAAGTCCCGTCGCGTGATCGGGTACTTCACCAGCTGGCGGACCGGCAAGAACGGTCAGCCCGGCTACCTGGCGAAGGACATCCCCTGGACCAAGGTCACGCACCTCAACTACGCGTTCGCGCACATCGACGCGCAGAACAAGATCTCGGTCGGTGCCCAGAACGCGAACAACTCCTCCATCGGCATGGAATGGCCGGGTGTGCCGGGTGCCGAGATGGACCCGTCGCTGTCCTACAAGGGGCACTTCAACCAGCTGACGAAGTTCAAGAAGCAGCACCCGAACGTCAAGACGCTGATCTCCGTCGGCGGCTGGGCTGAGACCGGTGGCTTCTTCAACCCCGACGGCACGCGCAACGCGTCGGGCGGCTTCTACAAGCTCGGCCAGTCGCAGGCGGCGATCGACACGTTCGCAGACAGCGTGGTCGCGTTCCTGCGCCAGTACGGCTTCAACGGCGCGGACATCGACTACGAGTACGCGACGTCGAACAACCACGCGGGCAACCCGGACGACTTCTGGATCTCCAACGCCAACCGCGGCACGCTGTGGGCCGGCTACCAGGCGATCATGAAGACGCTGCGGGAGAAGCTCGACCGCGCCGGTGCGGCCGACGGCAGGCACTACCTGCTGACCGCCGCCGTGCCCGCGTCCGGCTGGCTGCTGCGCGGCCAGGAGTCGTACCAGGTCGTCAAGTACCTCGACTACCTCAACGTCATGAGCTACGACCTGCACGGCTCGTGGAACCACTTCGTCGGCCCGAACGCCGCCCTGTACGACGACGGCAAGGACGGTGAGCTCGCGGCCGGTGGCGTGTACACGGCACCGCAGTACGAGGGCATGGGTTACCTCAACACCGACTGGGCCTACCACTACTTCCGCGGCGCCATGCAGGCCGGGCGCATCAACATCGGCGTGCCGTTCTACTCGCGCGGCTGGCAGGGCGTCACCGGTGGCACGAACGGGTTGTGGGGCAGGGCGGCGCTGCCCGACCAGTCGAAGTGCCCGCCCGGCACCGGCTCGTCGGTCGGCTCGACCACGCCGTGCGGCAACGGCGCGACCGGCATCGACAACATCTGGCACGACGTCACCGCCGGTGGTGCAGAGGTTCCGTCCGGCGTGAACCCGTTGTGGCACACCAAGAACCTCGAGGCGAAGGTCACCGGTTCGTACTCGTCGCAGTACGGCCTCGACCCGGTCAACGACCCGACGGACCGCCTGACCGGCACCTACACGCCGTACTACGACACCACGCTGAAGTCGCCGTGGCTGTGGAACAACGACAAGAAGGTGTTCCTCTCCACCGAGACCGAGCAGTCGATCGCGGAGAAGGCGAAGTACGTGCGGGACAAGGGTCTCGGCGGCATCATGATCTGGGAGCTCGCCGGCGACTACAGGTACGACTCCGTGAAGAAGGAGTACTTCATCGGCGACACGCTGCTGTCGACCATCAACACCGGCCTGAACGGCGCGGCGCCTTACGGTGCCGCGAAGGCCACGACGCAGCAGACGCAGTCGCTCGCGGTCGACGTGGACGTCCACGGCTTCGCGCTGGGCGACAACAACTACCCGATCACGCCGAAGATCAAGTTCACCAACCGGTCGAACGTCACGATCCCCGGTGGCACGAAGATCGCGTTCGACTACGGCACCAGCGCGCCGGGCAGCATGGCCGACCAGTCCGGCTTCGGGCTCAGGGTCGTGACGAAGGGCCACAGCGGGTCGAACGTCGGTGGCCTGAAGGGCGACTTCCAGAGGGCGGAGCTGACGCTGCCGTCGTGGCAGTCACTGGCTCCTGGCGCCTCGATCGAGATGACGGTCAGCTACCAGCTGCCGATCTCGACGCCGTCGAACTTCGTGTTCACGTTCGGCGGCCAGTCGTACGCGATCTCGGCTGATCACCCGCGCATCGGCGGTGGTACGACGCCGACGACCACGTCCACGACCACCACGACGACGACCACCTCGAACCCTCCGGCCTGCGCGCTGCCCGCGTGGGACCGCGAGCAGGTCTACACCGGTGGCAACGAGGTGTCGCACAAGGGCCGCAAGTGGCGGGCCCAGTGGTGGACGAAGGGCGAGGAGCCCGGCACCACCGGTGAGTGGGGCGTCTGGCGCGACCAGGGCGCCTGCTGAGTGAGGTCGTGGGTGGTTTCCGTCGTGCTGACGACGGAAACCACCCACGACGATTCTTCGACGCGGGAAATCAGGGCTGGAACGGAATGCTGGAGGGCTTGGCCCTGGACAGCTCTGTCGTCCACCTGCTGTCCTGCAACGGGAAGTTGGCGTCGCCCCACGAGGACCCGTTCAGCTTGTCCCGCAGGGTCGGGTCGAGGTTCTCCCAGCTGAGCAGGGCGGGCATGTCCCAGCCGCCGTCACCCCAGGCCTCCGGCCGTTCGTCGGCTCCCGCGAAACGCATGATGTGCGTGCTGCCACCGTCCTTGTGATAAACGACCCTCGGGCGGACGCCGGTCTTCGCCGGGACGTTGCCCCACGACCTGGTCTCGTACTGGCCGTGCCGGGACACGGACACGAAGCCGGGGGTCGACTGCCCTTGCGGCACCCACACCACGACGCCTTCCCAGTCGTGGCGGTGCGACGTGGGAGTGCAGCCGGCGCAGCTCATGTCCTTTTCGAAGTACAGGGCGTAGGAGATGGCGCACCAGCCGTTGTTGCACTTGGCCCGTGAATAGGTGTTGGCGTTGCCGAGGTGGCCGCTACGGCACTGGCCGGTGACGGGCCCGCTGTCGTCGAGGCCGCCGTTGAGCCTCCCGCTGCTGTCGATGGCCGCGACGGGCAGACAGCTGTCGCTGTCGTAGTCGAAGAACGGCTGGAAAGTCTGCTGGAACGAGGTGGCGTTCGCGGGAAGCGGGGTCAGCACGGCGGCTGAGGCGCTGTTCGTCATCCCCATTGCCAGAACGACGGCGGTACCTCCGACGAAAAGGGATTTGGTGAGACGGGCAGTGATGTCTGCAGGGAACATGCCCGGAGGTTAGCGGGCGAAAAGGTTTCGAACATCCCCTCACAAACGTCGAATCCCCTATCGAGACGGATTCGACCTGAATTCCTCTGGCCTTCTTCGAGATTTCGCTGGACGGTCCGCGCGGCGAGTGTGTATCGGTCCGGCAGTCCCGGGGCTTAGGCTGTTCGTCGTGAAAGACGCCGCGCCCGCCAAGGACCCGCGCCTGCAGGAGCTCGTCCTGCTCCGCAAGGTCCGCGACCGCATCGACCGCGAGTACCGCCAGCCGCTCGACGTCGCGGCACTGGCTCGCGGCGTGCACCTGTCCGCGGGTCACCTGTCGAGGGCGTTCCGCGCGGCGTTCGGCGAGTCGCCCTACAGCTACCTCATGACCCGCCGAATCGAGCGGGCCATGACCCTGCTGCGGCGCGGCGACATGACCGTCACCGAGGTCTGCTTCGAGGTCGGCTGCACCTCGCTCGGCACGTTCAGCACCCGCTTCTCCGAGCTCGTCGGCATGTCGCCCAGCCAGTACAAGAAGGTCGCGGCGGAGGACGGCCACGGCATCCCGAACTGTCTCGCCAAGGCAGTGATGCGTCCGATCAGGAATCGAGAAGCGGCGGCCGGTTCGTCCGATTAAGTTGACCACCATGTCAGTCATCATCGCCGCCGCGTTCCTGCCGGCAGACGACCCCGAGAAGTCCCTCGGCTTCTTCCGCGACGGGCTTGGCTTCGAGGTCCGCCAGGACGTCGGTCAGGGCACCATGCGCTGGATCACCGTCGGCCCGCCCGGCCAGCCGGAGACCGGGATCGTGCTGCACCCGCCCGCCGCCGACCCCGGCGTGAGCGACGAGGAACGGCGCACGATCGCCGTGCTGATGGCCAAGGGCGTCTACACGGCCGTCTCGCTCGCTTCCAAGGACCTCCAGGGCACCTTCGACCGCGCGAAGGCGTGGGTGGAGAAGGAAGGCTCGGCCGAGGTGCTGCAGGAGCCGGAGGACCAGCCGTGGGGAGTGCGGGACTGCGCGTTCCGCGACCCGGCCGGCAACCTGGTGCGCATCAACCAGCTGTGAGGCGACGCTCGGCCGAGTGATCCAGTGCCGTGACCGCCCGCCTTCACCGCGTCTTCGACGCTCGGCAGGGCGCCTCGCAGTAAAGGCCGGCGGTCACGGCACCAACGGAATCTCGAAGTGCACCACGTCGTCTTCCGCCCAGATCTCCTTGCCGAGCGTGCGCCACAGGTCCAGCGCGCCGGGGGAGTGGCGGTAGGCGTGCAGGTACACCGCGCGGTACCGGTCGTCCCGCGCGGCGAAGTCCAGCAGTTCGCCGACCAACCGGCCGGCCAGTCCACGCCTGCGGTGTTCCGGCCGCACGTACACCCGCCGCACCTGGGCGGTCTCCCCGTCGGGGTAGCGGTCGGCCAGCCACTGCGGCTGCCGCGGTCCTCGCGAGTCCAGCGCGCCGGTGGCGACGATCGCGCCGTCGGCCTCGTCGTAGGCGACGAGCAGGACGTGGCGGTCGGGGGCGACGTAGAAACCCGTGAGATCAATGATGTCCTCGTGCCACTTCGGCACGTAGCCCGTGCCGAAGTCGCGGTAGACGGCGTCGAGCATCACCGCTCGCGCCTCGCCGAGGTCGTCCGCCGTCGCCACCCTGATGCCATATGAACGCACTTGCACATCATATGCAGCAAGCGTGCGGGGCGACCGGGATCTTTCTCTGACGGGCCTCATGCCGTCGACTCGCGCACCACGAGGCGGCACGGCTGGCGGACCACGCCGGACGCCGGTGTGCCGCCGAGGGCCGCGAGCAGGTGCCGCACCGCTGTCTCGCCGAGCTGCTGCAGGTTGAGGTCGATCGTGGTGAGCGGTGGCCTGCAGTCCGCGGCGAAGATCTCCCAGTTGTCGTAGCCGACGATCGCGACGTCGTCGGGGACTTGCCGGCCGAGACTCGCGAGTGCCTGCGCGGCACCGCTGGCGATCTGGTCGTTGCCGCAGAAGATGGCGTCCACCTCGGGAGTGGTGGCCATCAGCAACCTCGTGGCGTGCCTGCCCCAGTGTTGCGACCACTCGCCGTGCAGCGGCTGGCCGCCGACCAGCGCCAGGCCGTGATCGCGCAGGACGGTGCGGGCCGCGGCGGCGCGGTCGCGAGCCGCGCGATAGGACTGGGGGCCGGTGATGTGGGCGATGTGCTTGCGGCGCAACGCGATCAGGTGCTCGACGGCGAGCAGGGCACCGCCCTCGTCGTCGGACACCAGGCAGAGGTCCCCTGGGTTCGTGGAGCGGCAGTACACGTACACCGCGGGCACCGGGAGGTCGGCGGTCAGCGAGAGGTGCAGGTCGTTGCTGTCGCCGACGATGATGAAACCGTCCACCTGGCGGGCCAGCAGGGTCCGGATGTAGTGGTTGCGGCGGATCGCGTCGCCGCGGGTGTCGCACAGCAGCACCGACATCTGCTGGTCGGACAGGGCGTTCTCGGCGCCGAGCAGGATCGGGATGGCGAACCGGCCGTCGAGCTCGTCGGTGAGCAGGCCGATGGCACGGGTGCGGCCGGCCACGAGGCCCTGGGCGAGAACGTTGGGGCGAAAGGAGAGTTCGGCCGCCGCCCGCAGCACGCGAGCCCTGGTGTTCGCGGCCACCTCGTCGCGGTTGTTGATCGCTTTGGACGCCGTGGCGATCGACACGCCCGCCAGCAGGGCCACGTCCCTCAGCGTCACCGTCTCGGATCGTCGTCTGCCCATCGAAATCCTTTCGAACACGATTCGACTGTTCATTCGACGATTTCTGCGACTTATGGCGCATTGTCGAAATCGTTTTCGGTCTCCAGAGTGCGTTACGTGGCAACGATGCGCAACACCCAGTCGAGTCGCGGGCCGGTGGTTCCGTCCCGCGGACCACTCCGTCCACTTGGGACAGACGAGGTGCGCATCACCGGCGGCTTCTGGGCGGAGCGGCAACGGGTCAACGGCTCGGTGACGCTCTGGCACGCGCTTGGCTGGATGGACGAGCTCGGCTGGACCGGTAATTTCGCCGCCGTCGGAAACGGTGCCGGGTCGCGTGAGCGGAAAGGCCGGGAGTTCTCCGACTCCGAGGTCTACAAAATCACCGAGGCGATGTCGTGGGAACACGGCCGGTCCCCGGACGGCGATCTCGACGCCCGCATCGAAGCGCTCACGTCCCAGATCGGCGGGGCCCAGGCGGCGGACGGCTACCTCAGCACCGCGTTCGGCCGGTCGTGGCAGCGGCCGCGCTACAGCGACCTGGCCTGGGGTCACGAGCTGTACTGCGTGGGCCACCTGCTGCAGGCCGCGGTGGCTCGCACCAGGAACGCGGGCGCCGGGCCGTTGCTGGACATCGCCCGGCGCGCCGCCGATCACGTGTGCGAGGTCTTCGGGCCGGGCAGCACGGGTGTCTGCGGGCACCCGGAGATCGAGACCGCTCTGGTGGAACTGGCACGCGTGACAGGCGAGCAGCGCTACCTCGACCAGGCGGCGCTGCTGGTCGAACGGCGTGGCCACCGCACCCTGCCCGAGCACGAGTTCGGCTGGTCGTACTTCAACGACGACGTCCCCGTGCGCAAGGCGACCGTGCTGCGCGGACACGCGGTGCGCTCGCTGTACCTGGCCTGTGGGGCCGTCGACGTCGCGGTGGAGACCGGTGACGACGACCTGCTCGCGGCGGTGGTCACTCAGTTCGGCAACACGTGGGCGCGCCGCACGCACATCACCGGCGGCATGGGGTCACGTCACCAGGACGAGGCGTTCGGAGAGGACTTCGTCCTCCCCGCGGACCGGGCGTACTCGGAGACGTGCGCGAGTGTCGCCACTGTCATGCTCGCGCAACGGTTGTTGCTGGCCACCGGCGACAACCGCTACGCAGACGCCGCGGAACGCGTGCTGCACAACGTGATCGCGACGGCGATCGGTGACGACGGCCGGAGTTTCTTCTACGCCAACACGCTGCACCAGCGCACGCCCGCGCAGCCACCGAACGGTGGCGAGCGGCTCGACGCCGGCGGTGGCCTGCGGGCGTCGTGGTTCGAGGTGTCGTGCTGCCTGCCCAACATCGCCCGGCTGCTGGCGAGCCTGTCGGCCTACCTCGTCACCGCCGACGACACCGGCCTGCGCCTGCACCAGTACGCCGAGTGCGATGTCGACACCCACCTCGCCGACGGCCGCCCCGCCGGGCTGCGGGTGCGCACGTCGTACCCGGAGACGGGAGACGTGGCCGTGCGGGTGACCAGGAGCGGCGGCGAACCCTGGTCGATCAGCCTGCGCGTGCCGGGCTGGGCGACCGGCGCGGTGCTCGTCGTGGATCACGAGCGCCGCCCGGTCGCGCCAGGCGACGTCGTGCTGACCAGGAACTGGGCCGTCGGCGACGAAATCCGGCTGGAGCTGCCGATGCGGCCGCGGTTCACCTGGCCCGATCCCCGCATCGACGCCGTGCGTGGCTGCGTTGCGGTGGAACGAGGTCCGCTCGTCCTGTGCGCCGAGTCGGTGGGCGAGCACGACCTCGACGCGCTTCGGGTCCGCACCGGGCACGACCCGGCGCAGGCGGGCGACGGCGCGGTGGTGCGGGCGGTGTTCGAGGCCCCGCAGGACTCCGCGTGGCCGTACGGCGAACCCTCCGCCAGACCCGGCAGTCCCGTCCCGCTGCAGCTGAGGCCCTACCACCGCTGGGCCCGCCGGGGCCCGTCGACCATGCGGGTCTGGCTGCCCACCACCTGACCACGTCCCAAAGGAGAGACCGTGAAAGCGATGCTCGCGGCTGTCGTTCTGGTGCTGGCCACGGCGTGCGGTGCGGACCGGTCCGGGGCCGCCGACGACGGGACGACCCTCACGCTGTGGACCCGCGCGGCGACCGAGGCGGTGTCGAAGGCCTACGCCGACGCCTACAACGCCTCGCACCGCAACAAGATCGAGGTCACCGCGTACCCCAACGAGGAGTACCCGGCGAAGCTCGCCTCGGCCGCCGGCGCGAAGTCGTTGCCGGACCTGTTCGCCGCGGACGTCGTGTTCGCGCCGCAGTACGCCGCCCAGGGCCTGTGGGTAGACGTCTCCGAACAGTTCAAGTCCTTGCCGTTCAAGGACTCCGTAGCCCCCTCCCACGTCCGTGCGGGTACGTGGGAGGGCCACAACTTCGCGGTGCCGCACACGATCGACCTGTCGGTGATGCTCTACAACAAGGACCTCTACGCGAAGGCGGGCCTCGACCCGGAGAAGCCGCCGCGCACGCTCACCGAGTTCGCCGAGCACGCCCGCAAGATCGACCAGCTGGGTGGTGACGTCCACGGCACCTACTTCGGCGGCAACTGCGGTGGTTGCGTGGAGTTCACGCTGTGGCCGTCGGTGTGGGCGGCCGGTGGCGACGTGCTGGACGCCGACGGTCTCAGTGCGAAGGTCGACTCACCCGAGATGGCCGCCGTGTTCGCCGTGTACCGCGACCTCTACGACCAGGGTGTGGCCTCACCGGCGTCGAAGGGCGAGGCGGGCCCGACGTGGCTCGGCGCGCTGCAGGGCGGGAAGATCGGCATCGCACCCGGCCCCTCGGTGTGGCTCGACGCCATCGAGGCCAAGGGCGTCAAGGTCGGCGTCGCGCCGATCCCCGGCATCACCGGCGGGGAGTCCACGTTCGTCGGCGGCGACGCGATCGGCATCGGCGCCACGAGCTCGAAAGCCGAGCAGGCGTGGGACTTCCTGGCCTGGACGATGTCGGACGAGGCACAGGTCGAGGTCATCGCGAAACGCAAGGGCGTGCCGGTTCGCACGGATCTCGCGGCGAACAAGCACTCGTCGGCCGACCCACGGCTCGTCACCGTCAACGGGCTGGTGGCCAAGGGGAAGACGCCGTACGCCCGCAACTTCAACGCGACGTTCAACGACCCGCAGGGCCCGTGGCTGACGACCGTGCGCGGCGCGTTGTTCGGCGACGCTTCGGCGGCGCTGATGGCGGGCAACGAGGCCATCACCAAGTCGCTGCGGCAGGAGTGACCCGTGCGCAGGCGAGCGGTCACCGGAGCCCTCTACGCCACGCCCGCCGCGATGCTGGTGGTGCTGTTCTTCGTGGCTCCGCTGCTGCTCGTCGGCTGGATGTCGCTGCACCGCTGGCCGTTGCTCGGCAAGCCGCGCGTCAACGCACCTGACAACTACACCGCCATCGGCGACAACGCGCTGCTGACGACGGCAGCCTGGTTCACCCTGCGGTACACGGTGATCATCACGGTCCTGCTGTTCGTCATCGCGTTCGGCCTCGCGCTGCTGGTGCAGAACCGCCGGAAAGGCGTCGGGTTCTTCCGGACCGCGTTCTTCCTGCCGATGGCGGTCGGGTTCGCCAGCGCGTCCCTGCTCTTCCTCGGCCTGCTCAGCGAGGAGATCGGCCCGCTGCCACTGGCGGACGGCAGCCCCGCGCTGGGCTCGGCGGTGCTGCTGGTGCTGTGGCGGTTCGCCGGGTTCAACATGCTGATCCTGCTGACCGGGCTGCAGGCGATCCCGGTGGACGTCTACGAGGCGGCGCGGATCGACGGGGCCACGCGCTGGCAGACGTTCCGGCGGATCACCGTGCCGCTGATGCGGCCGACGATCGCGCTGGTGCTCACCATGATGGTCACCGGGTCGCTGCTCGCGTTCGACCAGTTCTGGATCCTCACCAGGGGAGGGCCGGACAACAGCACCACCTCGCTGGTGATGGTGATCTACCGGGAGGCGTTCGTCCGGCTCGATCTCGGATCGGCGGCCGGGATCTCGGTGGTGCTGCTGGTGCTGCTCGCGGTGGTCAGCTCGGTCCAGCTCGCCGTGCTGCGCAGGCGGTCGGCATGAACCGCTGGGGTTATTACGTCACCGGGACCGCACTCGCGATCCTGTTCCTGTTCCCGCTGGTGTGGAGCGGCTGGGCGTCGGTGCGCACCGATAGCGGTTTCGGTGCCGAAAACTATGCGCGGCTCTTCACGTCCGCCAACGGCATCCGGCCGGTGCACGTGCTGAACAGCGTGATCGTGAGCGCGATGACCGTGGGCGGCACCCTGATCGTCGCCACTTTCGCCGGTTACGCGTTCGGGCGGTTCAAGTTCCCCGGCCGCGACCTGCTCTTCCTGCTGACGCTCGCGATCCTGATGGTGCCGTACGCGACGATCCTCATCGCGCTGTACGTGCTGCTCGGCTGGCTCGGGCTCGAGGACTCGCTGGTGGGCCTGAGCATCGTGCTGATCGTGTTCCAGCTGCCGTTCTCGGTCTTCATGATGCGCAACAGCTTCGAGGCCGTCCCGGTCGAGCTGGAGGAGTCCGCGCGGGTCGACGGCTGCACGAGCTTCGGCACGCTCGTGCGGATCATGCTCCCGGCCGTCCGCCCCGGCCTGGTCACGGTGGGGTTGTTCGCGTTCCTCACGTCGTGGAGCGAGTTCTTCGCCCCGCTGATCCTGCTCAACTCCACCGACAAGTTCACCACGGTGCTCGCCGTGGTCAACATGCGCACCGCGAGCCACGGCTCGATCGACTACGCCGCGTTGGAGGCGGGTGTCGTCTTCATGGCGGTGCCCTGCCTGGTGCTCTTCGCGTTCATGCAACGCAGCTACGTGCGCGGATTCACCTCCGGCGCACTCAAAGGGTGACAACAAGGAGGTCGGAATGACCCGGTTGTGGAAAGGACTCGTGACCGCGATCTTCGCGGCGGTGATGGCGGCGAGCGTGGCGGCTCCGGCGAGAGCGGACCACGGATGGACACCGCCGTCGAACCTGGTGACACCGTTGAACCAGGTGTGGCAGCACGTGGAGAGCACGTACGGCAACCTCTACGGCTTCCGCAACTACGGCTGGGACCAGCTCTTCGTCAACGGCGGCTACCTGAACTTCTGCGTGCGCTGGGACTCGCCCCAGCCGGTGACCGCCGCCCAGCGCGACGCGATCCACGCCCAGCTCGCCCGCCAGTACAAGAAGTGGATGGACGCGATGGCGGGCCACAACCACTTCCCGTACGCCTCGGTGCCCATCAAGGTCGTCGGCTGGGCTGTGCGTGACCGCAACCAGCTGAAGTGGACCGACAACTCCGTCGACATCTACGTCAACGACATCCGCGAGAACGCGCCTCAGTGCGCGGAGGGTTGCGGCAGGTTCTTCAACCGCAACGGCACCTATCCGCGTTGTCCCGGTGGCGTCGCACGGCACTACGACCAGTCGTTGTGGCTCACCGCCGGAATGGGCGGCGGAGCGGGTGGCGACTGGGGCCAGCGGATGGGCAGCGAGTACTTCATGAACAGCCTCAACGCCAACGACGTGACGATCCTGCTGCACGAGATAGGCCACACGTTCGGCCTGGACGACTTCTACGACTGGACACCCAGCGGGGTCGGCGGGTTCATCATGAAGGCGGGCAGCTCCGCGGTGATCACCGAGTTCGACCGGTGGATGCTCCGCGACTGGTGGCGGCACCTGAAGAACCGGTACGGGTACTGATGTTCCCCAACCGGCGCACGGTTCTGCGTGCGGGCGCGTTCGCCGTTGCGGCGGCGGCGCTGCCCGCGCCCGCGCTCGCCGCGGCACGACCCGACATCGGGGTGTCCGCCGAGCTGTTCGGTCTCGGCGCGGTGTCTCTCCTTCCGGGACCGTTCCTGAACAACACCACCCGCACCCACGCCTATCTGAAGTTCATCGACCCAGAACGCCTGCTGCACACGTTCCGGCTGAACGTCGGCCTGAACTCGACCGTCACCCCTTGTGGCGGGTGGGAGTCGCCCACCACGGAGCTGCGCGGTCACTCCACCGGGCACGTCCTGACCGCACTGGCGCAGGCCTACGCGAGCACGGGCGACACGGCGTTCAAGGCCAAGGGCGATCACCTGGTCGCACAGCTGGCGATCTGCCAGGGCCGCGCGCAGGCGGCGGGTTTCAACGCCGGCTACCTCTCGGCGTTCCCGGAGAGCTTCATCGACCGGGTGGAGACCGGCCAGCAGGTGTGGGCGCCCTACTACACGCTGCACAAGATCCTCGCGGGTCTGCTGGACATGCACCTGCTGGCGGGCAACGCCCAGGCGCTCACCGTCCTCAACCGGATGGCGGCCTGGGTCGGCTTCCGCAACGGCAGGCTGACCTACGCCCAGCGGCAGAGCATGCTGCGCACCGAGTTCGGCGGCATGAACGAGGTGCTGACCAACCTCTACCAGCTCAGCGGCGACACGGCCCACCTCACCAGCGCCCAGTACTTCGACCACGCGGAGATCTTCGACCCGTTGGCGCAGAACCGCGACGCGCTCAACGGCTACCACGCCAACACGCAGATCCCGAAGGCCATCGGCGCGATCCGCGAGTACCACGCCACGGGCACGACGAGGTACCGCGACATCGCGAACAACTTCTGGGAGTTCGTGGTCGGCACGCACAGCTACGCGATCGGCGGCAACTCCAACGGCGAGTACTTCAAGGCACCGGGCCGGATCGCGTCCGAGCTCTCGGACACCACCTGCGAGTCCTGCAATTCCTACAACATGCTCAAGCTGACCGCTCAGCTGTTCCGCACGAGCCCCGGCAGCACACGGTACTTCGACTTCTACGAGAGGACGCTCTACAACCACCTGCTGGGCGCGCAGAACCCGAACTCCAGCCACGGCCACCACAGCTACTACACGCCGTTGCGGCCCGGTGGCATCCGCACGTACAGCAACGACTACAACGACTTCACCTGCTGCCACGGCACCGGGATGGAGACCAACACGTGCCACACCGGGCGGATCTACGCCCACTCCGGCACGACGCTCCACGTCAACCTGTTCATCGCCTCGGTGCTGAGCTGGCGCGGGTTCACCGTACGGCAGGAGACCATGTTCCCGGAGTCCGACAGCACGAGGATCACGATCACCGGGTCCGGGACGATCGACCTGCGCGTGCGCATCCCGTCCTGGGCGGCACAAGCCCAGATCCGGGTCAACGGAACACTCCAGGACCCCGTCACACCGGGCACCTACGCACGGATCAACCGCACGTGGTCGAGCGGTGACGTCGTCGACATCAGCCTGTCGATGACGTTGCAGCGGGAGTCCACCCCGGACAACCGCGCGGTGCAGGCCGTCCGGCACGGCCCGATCGTGCTCGCGGGCGCCTACGGCACGAACAACCTCCAGCAGATGCCCACGCTGCAACCGTCGACGATCCGGCCGACCTCGACACCGTTGCAGTACACGGCTTCCGCCAGCACCGGCCAGGTGACGCTGGTGCCGTTCTACAAGGTCCACGGGCAGCGCTACACCGTCTACTGGACGATCGCCGAGCCGCCGCCGCAGTTCATCGCGCACTACCTGTTCGACGGCAACACGAACGACGCCACGGGCAACGGTCTGACCGCCACGCTCGCGGGCGGGGCGGCGTGGACGACCGGCCGGACCGGGGGAGCGGTCGACCTGTCCGGCTCCGGGGCGCACGTCGTGCTGCCTTCGGGCCTGCTCGCGGGCGCGACCTCGTTCACCATCGCCACCTGGGTGCGGCTGGACACCGTCGTGACGTGGTCGCGGGTGTTCGACTTCGGCAGCGGCACCGGCGCGTACGCCTTCCTCACCCCGCGCAGCTCGGCCGGCGGTGCGCGGTTCGCAGTCACCACCGGTGGTGCGGCCGGGGAGCAACGGATCGACGCACCGGCGGCCCTTCCTCAGGGCGTCTGGACGCACGTCGCCGTGACGCAGAACGGCGATCTCGGTGTCCTGTACGTCAACGGTGCCGAGGTGGCGCGCAACTCAGCGCTCACCCTGCGCCCCGGCAGCACCACGCAGAACTGGATCGGGCGTTCCCAGTACGCGGGCGACCCGTACCTCGACGGCGCCGTGGACTCGTTCCGCGTCCACGGTCGCGCCCTCACCGCCGCAGAGGTCGCGAACCTCCACTCCACCGGTTCGTAGAAGGAGCTTCGATGCGCGCCACCCTGCTCGGCGCCGCGATCGCACTCGTAGCGGGCGTTGTCGTGGCAACGCCCGCACACGCGGCCAACCCGATCATCACCTCGGTCTACACGGCCGACCCGGCACCGCTGGTCGTCGGCAACACGATGTACATCTACGCCGGACGCGACGAGGCCGCGCCGGGCCAGCAGAACTTCGTCATGCGCGAGTGGCGGGTGCTCTCGTCCACCGACGCCGCCACCTGGACCGACCGCGGTGCCAGGGCGAACATCGGCACCTTCCGCTGGGCCGGTGCCGACGCCTGGGCCAGCGAGGTCGAGCCGCGCGGCGGCAAGTACTACTGGTACACCTCGGTCAACGGCAACGGACCCGGCTGGATGAACATCGGCGTGGCGGTCGGCGACAGCCCGCTCGGGCCGTTCACCGACGCCAAGGGCGGCCCGCTGATCAGCGACAGCACGCCCAACTCGTCCGGCCTCAACATCGACCCCACGGTGTTCACCGACGACAACGGCCAGGCCTACCTCTACTGGGGCAGCTACTGGGGTGTGCGGGCGGCGAAGCTGAAGCCGAACATGATCGAGCTGGACGGCCCGGTCGTGACGCCGCAGGGCCTCACGAACTTCTGGGAAGCGCCGTTCATGTTCAAGCGCAACGGCCTCTACTACATGATCTACGCGGCCAACGACACGAACGGCTGCGTCACGTCGTCGAGCTACGCCTGCCAGCGCTACGCCACCGCCACGAACCCGATGGGGCCGTGGACGCACAGGGGTGTCGTGCTGGGGCAGGTCTCGTCGACCACCAACCACGCGGGTGTCGTGCAGTTCAACGGTCAGTGGTACATGGTCTACCACAACGCAAACGCGCCCGGCGGTGGCAACTTCCGCCGCTCGGTGGCCGTGGACCTGTTGCGTTTCAACGCTGACGGCACCATGCAGCGAGTCGTCCAGACGGTGGCCGGTCCGCCGCCCAACCCGGGAGTGACGGCATGAAACGCCTCACTGGTCTCTTGACGGTCCTGGTGCTGTTCGCGAGTGGGACTGTCCCCGCATCGGCCGCACAGACGATCGGGTATCCGGCGTTCACCGGTCCCTCGATCCCCGCACCGCCGGTCGGCTACGGCACCGGCAGCACGATGCGCGCGATCTACGACGCGGAGAGCGCGGGCACCGACTTCTGGATGGACCGGTTGCTGGCGCGTCCGGGCAACGACCCGGCGGGCAACTTCCTGATGACCCGCGGTCGCGGGTTGTTCATGTACACCCACAACCCCGGCGTGATCGGGTTCGGTGGCAGGTCCGCGTACTGGGACGACATCAGCGGGCAGAACGCCTACTCGATCGGCGTCTCGCCGGGCTCGTTCACCGAACAGGTCTCCGGCCGGGTGCAGAAACCCAGTCACTACAGGGGAGTCTTCACCAGCGGCGCGATCCGGGTGGAGATGACCAAGTTCATCACCCACAACAACGTGGCCGTGACGAACCTGACGATCGTCAACACCGGCGGGTCGGCCGCGACGCTGCAGCTGCGGGCCACCTCGCCGTACGCGACGACCGCGAGCGGGACCGAGCTGACCGGCAGCCGGCCGGTGAAGAACAACCTCACCACGATCCGGCCGCGGCTGTCCGGCGACGGCTTCGGCGTGAACAACGGCGGGCTGGACCGCTCGGTCACGGTCGGCGTGGGGCAAACCGTCACCACCAAGGTGGTCATGGGTTTCCTCACCACCGAGATCCCGGAGTCGTCGACCGAATACCAGTCCTACCGCGGCTACTCGCCCGCGACGGCGTTCGCCACCCATGTGCGCGCATACAACCGTTGGTGGGCAGACAACATCCCGTACATCGACGTGCCGGATCCCGCGATCAAGAAGAGCATCTACTACCGCTGGTGGCTGATGCGCTTCAACCACCTCGACGTCGACATCCCCGGCCAGGACTACCAGTTCCCGGTGTCGATCGAGGGCGTCACCGGGTACAACAACGCGATCGTGCTGACCCAGCCGATGCACATCGACGACCTCAAATACCTGCGTGATCCCGTTTACTCGTACGGGCCGTGGCTCTCGGTTGGCCAGACTTCACGCGGCGGCCGGTTCATGGACAACCCCGGTGATCCGGAGAACTGGTCGAACTCCTACACGCAGTACGTCTCCGAGGCCGCGTGGCGCAGTTACCAGGTGCACGGCGGGCAGCCGTCCATCGCGGCGTTGTTGGCTCGGTACGCAGAGGGTGACGCCAAGGGCCAGTTGTCCTTCTACGACACCAACAACAACGGTGTGATCGAGTATGACTGGGGCGCGCTCACCGGCAACGACGCCGACGCGGTGTCGTTCGACTGGCGGCCAGGCCGGCTCGACCGCGCGGAGACCGCGTACGTGTGGAGCGGAGCTGTTGCCGCACAACAGGCTTACGCGTTGGCCGGCAACACCGCGAAGGCCGCCGAGATGCAGTCGTTGGCCGACCGGATCCGCACCGGCGTGATCAACACGTTGTGGAACCCGTCGCGGCAGCTGCTGGAGCACAAGCACGTGGCGACCAACGCGCACGTGCCGTGGAAGGAGATCAACAACTACTACCCGTTCTCGGTCGGCCTGATGCCGAACACCGACCAGTACAAGCAGGCGCTGCGGCTCTTCGCCCAGCCGACGGAGTACCCGGTGTTCCCGTTCTACACGGCCAACCAGAAGGACAAGGCCGAGGCCGCCGCGGCGGGTCACCCCGGTTCGAACAACTTCTCCACGATCAACTCGACCGTGCAGTTCCGGCTGTACTCGTCGGTCCTGCGCAGCTACCCGAACCAGTGGATGACCGCGGAGGACTACAAGAAGCTGCTGTACTGGAACGCCTGGGCGCAGTACGTCGGCGGCAACACGCAGTGGCCGGACGCCAACGAGTTCTGGGCGGACTGGAACGGCAGCACCATCCAGTACCGGTCGTGGATCCACCACAACGTCCTCGGCAGCTCCAACTGGACGGTGATCGAGGACGCCGCTGGGCTCCGGCCGCGCACGGACGGGCTGATCGAGCTGTCGCCGATCAACATCGGCTGGTCGCACTTCGCGGTCAACAACCTGCGCCACCGCAACGCCGACCTGAGCGTGGTGTGGGACGACCCGGCCGACGGCGTCACCCGCTACAACGGTGTGCCGCAGGGCTATTCGGTCTACCTGAACGGCACCCGCGCCTTCACCGTCGACCGGCTCACCCGCGTGCTCTACGACCCGGCGACCGGCCAGGTCACGCTGCCCTCCGGCGGCTCGGTGGTGCACCAGACCGCCGTGCCGGGGGTGCGGGCGCCGCGTGACGTCGTGCAGAACGGCGCGCGGGTGGTCGACGTGTTCGCCAAGGCCGGTGTCGACCTGACGTCCTCGCGGCCGAACCCGGCTGCCGGTGCGTCGGCCTCGTACACCGCGTCCGGCACGTCGGTCGGTGCCGCGGTGGACGGCTTCCCGATCAACGAACCGATCTGGGGCAGCTCCGGCTCGCCCAACGGCACCGACTGGTACGAGCTGAACTTCGGCCAGCAGCGCTCTGTCGGCGAGGTGCGGCTGTACTTCCGCGACGACCGGGCGGGGAACCGTTATCGGGCACCGGCTTCGTACCAGGTCCAGTACTGGAACGGCAGCGGGTGGGCCGATGTGCCGGGTCAGGTTCGCGCGCCGGCCGAACCTCGGGCCAACTACAACCAGGTGCGGTTCACGCCGGTGAACACCCAGCGGGTGCGGGTGGTGATGACCCACGCCGCTGGCTTCCGCACGGGTCTGACCGAGATCAAGGTGTACTGAACGTGGTTCCCGGTGCCGCGTATTCGACAGGGCCGCGGTAACGGGACGCCGCGCGTGTGACCGCTTCCTGCGCCGTCAGGAAGCGGCCCACGTGCGTCACGATCAACCTGCCCGCGTTCGCCTCGGTCGCGGTGTCGCCCGCGTCCTCCGGCGTGTGATGGGCCATGTCCGGCGTCTTCTCCGCGCTTTCGGCCTCGCAAAGCAGCACGTCGGTGTCCCGTGCCAGTTCGACGAGGCTCTGGCACGGCGCGGTGTCGCCGGAGTACGTGAGGGAGGTGTCGTCCGCTTCGATGCGCACGCCGAACGCCGGGATGCCGTGGTGGACCGCTTTGGTGGTGAGCCGCAGCGTCCCGACCGTGGCCTGGTGGTCGTCGTGCAGCTCGGTGATCTCGAACGCGGACTCGACCGGGCTGCGCTGCGGGCCGTTGGTGAGGAACGCGGCGAGCCGGTCGGCGATGCCGGGCGGGCCGAACAGCGGGACCGGGTCGCGTTCGACGTCCGCGTACAGCAGCGCGTAGTAGGCGGTGAGCAGATCCGCGCTGTGGTCGGCGTGCAGGTGCGAGATCCAGATCGCGTCGAGGTCCTCGAGTCGCGTGTGGAGCTGGAGCGGGCCTAGCGTGCCGGTTCCGGCGTCCATCCACACGCGAGTGCCTTGGTGCGACACCAGGTAGCCGGAACAGGGGTTGTCCACGGCCGGGTACGGAGTGGCGCATCCGAGCACGGTCAAGCTGAGTCCCATTCACCGACTCTAGTGCCGCGCCCGGCAACCTTCACCGCGCCTTCGACGCTCAGCGGGGCGCCTCGCGGCACCGGCCCCACGCCCACAACCAACCAGGATGAGGACGTGGGGCCGGCACCGCGATGCACCCGTCTGACCGCCGAACACGGCGCAAAGGCTGCCGGTCGCGGCACTAGATCAACGAGCGCGGGTTCCCTTGAGCTTCACCAGCTCGGACTCGTAGAGGTCCTCGACCACCTTGAGCGTGCCGGGCACCGCCGCGTCCGGTCGCGTCATGTACGACTGGGTGCTGGAAGGCCGTCCCACCAACGAGAACTTCAGCTGGCCCGTGAGGCCCTTGGTGCTCAAGCCGTTGGTGTCGTGGAACGCCCGCAGCACGCCGTCGCGCGTCAGGTCTTTCTTGCCGCACGCCTTCTCCAGCACGGAGACGAACGCCATCGCGACCGTGTAGCCGTGCACGGTGTTGAGCGTGCCCGGCTCGCCGGGCCAGCGCGCCTGGTAGCCGTCGCGGAGCTCGTTCATGCCCTCGGCGTTGCCGTTCCAGGGAGCGACCGGCGACGGGATCAGCACCTGCTTGGCGAACACCGGCGCGACCGGTGACTGCATGATCGCCGGGTCGTAGCCGACGGCGTTGACGAGGATCGGCGCGGTCCAGCCGAGCTGGGCGGCGATGCCGACGGCCGCGGCGGTCTGCGGTGGGGTCAGGCTGAGGACGAGCACCTTGGCGTTGGCGGCTTTGAGCGCGCTGATCTGCTCGGTGAAGTTCGCCGTGGTCTCGGTGACCGCCTGTTCGACGATCTTCATGCCCCAGTTCCCCGCGGCGAACCGGCTGCCTTCCAGCGCGTTGTCGCCGAAGCTGCCGCGCAGGTGGATGTGGCCGATGGTGTCGCCGGCGTTGAGCACGCTCTTGCGCTTGTAGTGGTCGAGGCCGTTGATGATGTCGAGGTCGTACGTGGTGCCGACGATCATCATGTGCGGGTTGCCGAGCAGGTCGGCCGCCCACGAACCGGGCACGGTGAGCGCCCGCGTCTGCATCAGGTCGGGCTCGATGGCCGCGGTCATCGGCTGGCCCAGCACGTCGATGAATCCGAGCACCTGAGGTTCGAGCTCGAAATAGCCGTCCAATGCCTTCTGCACGTCGTAGGCGTGGTCCTTCTGCTTCAGCTCGACGCGTCGCCCGCACACACCGCCGCGTTTGTTGAGCTGCTCCAGATAGAGTTCATACCCGCGAATTCGGAAAACCGACGACCCTTTGAACGGGCCCGTCATGTCCGTGAGCACGCCGAGCGAGATGGAGGCCGCGGAAACGCCGGGACCAGTGCGGACAGGATCGGTCGTCCGGTCATCGGATCCGCACGCGGTGAGCGTGCCGAGCAGCAGGGCGGCGGATAACGATAAGTGACGAATAGACATTCGGGGCCTTGTCGCAGGGGGAGGTTACTCGCAGGTAACTCGAAGTATTGAGTAGCTGGTCCCGAGTCGTCCAACTTTGTGTCCGGAAACACCTCGCGGCGCTTCGGTTACCTATGGAAAAGGCCTGCCGGGTACCGTGATCGGGTGGAAGAGCCCTTGTGGAACGAGTGGCGGCGGCCCGGTCCCACTCCTGCTCAGCGTCGTCGTGACATCGGCATCGCCGTGCTGGTGATGCTGTGCGCCGTCGAGTTCGTCGTGCTCGTCAACAGCATGGGCGCCTTCGTGTTCAAGGAGGCTCCCGGGCTGCACGTGCAGGTTCCGTGGATGGTGGCTCTGTCGCTGCCGCTCGTGGTGCGCCGCCGCTACCCGGTGGCCGTCATGCTCGTGGTGTCCGCGTTGTTCATCGTCGCGCAGTCGCAGAAGGTCGCCGACAACCTGGTGCCGTCCGCGATCCTGTTCCTGACGATCTACACCGTTGGCGCGTGGGAGCGGAACCGCCTCCTCGCGCGCTGGTCACGCCTCGGCGTCATCGTCGCGATGTTCCTGTGGCTGGGCTTCAGCCTGGTGCGTGCCCTGCTCGGTCCGCCGGCGGACTTCAAGGACGCCGCGGGCCCGATGGACCCGGTGCTCGCCTCCGTCCTTTACGGACTGGAATTCAACATCTTCTTCTTCGTCCTCGCCTACATCCTGGGCGAGATGGCGTGGACAGCGGCCCGGCGCCAGGCACAGCTGTCGTTCCAGGCCGAGGAGCTCCGCCGTTCGCAGGAGCAGAACACCCGCGGAGCCATTGCCGCAGAACGCATGCGAATCGCGCGCGACCTGCACGACGTGGTGGCGCACCACGTGTCCGTCATGGGCATCCAGGCCGGCGCGGCGCGCCGAGTCCTCGACTCCGACCCCGCGATGGCCCGCGACGCCCTGCAGACCGTCGAGCAAACCGCCCGGACCGCGATCAACGAGTTGCGTGGCCTGCTGGGCGTGCTGCGCGCGGACGCCGAGCCGGACCTGCGCGCCGCACCGGGTCTCGACGACCTGCCCGAACTGTTCGACAACGCCCGCGCCGCCGGCCTGGAGGTCTCGCACAGCGTCTACGGCTCGCCCCGCGAGGTGTCGTCCGCGGTGGCGCTGTCCGCGTACCGGGTGGTGCAGGAGGCGCTGACGAACGTCGTGAAGCACGCGGACGCACAACACGTCGACGTGCGGATGCGGTTTCTCGACAGCGCTCTGGAGTTGGAGATCGCCGACGACGGCCGGGGCCGATCAGCCGCCGTGGGCTCAGGTTTCGGGCTGGTCGGGATGCGCGAACGCCTGGCGGTGCACGGCGGCTCGCTGGAGGCGGGACCCCGGCGCGACGCGGGCTATCTCGTGCGCGCATCACTGCCCACTGCCGTTGAGGAGAAGGTGTGAGTCTGCGAGTCGTGCTGGCCGACGACCAGGACCTGGTCCGCGCCGGCTTCCGCGTCATCCTCGGCACCGAGCCGGGCATCGAGGTCGTGGGCGAGGCGGGTGACGGCGCCGAAGCCGTGGACCTGGTCTCGCGCCTGCGGCCGGACGTCGTGCTGATGGACGTCCAGATGCCGCGCGTGGACGGGCTCGAGGCCACGCGCCAGATTCTGTCCGCCGGTCGTGGCACCCGTGTGGTCATCCTGACGACGTTCGATCGCGAGGACTACCTGTTCGAGGCATTGCAGGCCGGGGCCAGCGGGTTCCTGCTGAAGAACGCCTCGCCGGAGGATCTGGTCGAGTCCGTGCGGGTGGTGGCTCGTGGTGACGCGCTCCTGTCGCCTGAGGTGACTCGGCGGGTGATCGCGCGGTTCAGCGCTGTGTCGAAGCAGGAGCGGACTCGGCCGCCCTCGTTGACAGATCGCGAGTTCGAGGTGTTGGTGGAGTTGGCCAAGGGGGCTTCTAACGCGGAGATCGCTTCTGCGCTGTTTTTGGGGGAGACCACCGTTAAGACGCATGTTTCGCGGGTGTTGGCGAAGCTTGGGCTGCGGGATCGGACTCATGCGGTGGTGTTCGCCTACGAGCAGGGGATTGTCACGCCCGGTGGGTGAGGTCTGGTCGTTTCGTAGGTGACATCTAGAGAGATTTGGAAGCGGTCGAGGTCCTCGATGTTCTCGCCTATCACGAGAAACATGTCGTCTGTCATCAGGCGCAGGGGTTGCGCATCCTCGCGGATTACGCCATTGCTGCGAGGGTGAGGGATTCTTCGACCCCGAGATCGCGGCCGGGACGCGGTGGACCTCCCGCTGGACCACCGACCGGTGAACAAAAGACAGACATCAGGAGGGTGTGCATCCGGCTCGCGGGAGGGTATAGCTGTTAGCGCTAACAGTCCGCGTTCGGCCAGGGGATTGGTGATCACCCTCATGGGAACGGTTTCGCAGGCGCTCGGAGTTCGGGCGGGGGAGAGCGCATGAGGCGTGGCAAGGCGCGAGCTCTCGCCGTCACAGCGCTGGTCGTCGCGTCGGTGGTGACCGGGGTTCAGCAGGCCGGCGCCGCGAATCCGGTGATCGCCGATCGGTTCGTCGCCGATCCGTCCGCGCACGTGTTCAACGGCCGGATGTACCTCTACCTCACCGATGACGAGACCAACAGCGGCACGTACTGGGACTCGAAGAGCTGGCGGTCGTACTCCTCGACGAACCTCGTGGACTGGTCCGATCACGGCGACGTGTTCAGCATCAAGGGCTTCAGCTGGGCGAGCCAGTACGCCTGGGCGCCAGGGGCGGTGGAGCGCGACGGCCGGTACCACCTGTACCTGCCCGTCGACCGGACCAAGATCGGCGTCGCGACCTCGGCCTCGCCGACCGGGCCGTTCACCGACGCACGGGGAAACCCGTTGGTGGACAAGGCTCGGGACACCAACGTCGGTGACGAGCCCATCGACCCGATGGTTTTCACCGACAGCGACGGACAGTCGTACCTGTACTTCGGGACCCGCAAGCCGAAGGTCGTCCGGCTCGGCGCGGACATGACGTCCGTGTCCGGTCCCATCACCGACCTCACCGTGAACGGTGCGACGCAGTACGGTGAGGCGCCGTACCTGCACAAGGTCGGTGGCACGTACTACTTCTCGTACTCGACCGGCTGGCCCGGCCAGATCCACTACGCCACCGCGTCGTCGCCGATGGGGCCGTTCACCTATCGCGGTGTGGTCCTCGACTACGTCAACGTCAGCACCAACCACCACTCGATCGTCCAGTACCAGGGCGAGTGGTACGTGGTCTACCACAAGAACGCCCGTCCTGGAGGCGGCGAGTACAAGCGTTCGGTCGTCATGGACCGGTTGCACCACAACGCCGACGGCACGATCCGGACGGTGACGCAGACCGCGGGTGGTGTGGGCCCGTTCGGCACGTTCACCGCCCAGCACAGCGATCTGCGGCTGGACACGTCCGGCAGCGCGGTCCGGCAGGCGACGCCGTCGGACGCGCAGTCCCAGCAGTGGCAGACCCGCACCAGGGCGGGCGGGTACGTCGAGGTGATCAACCGGGCGAGCGGGTCCTGCCTGGACGTGTCCGGCGGCTCGGTCGCCGATGGCGCGGACGTGGTCCAGTGGCAGTGTCACGGTGGCACGAACCAGCAGTGGACGGTGCGTCAGGCGGACAGCACGACGGTGTCCCTGGTGAACCGGGCGAGCGGCAAGTGCCTGGACGTCGCGAGCGGCAGCACCGCCAGCGGGGCGAAGCTCATCCAGTGGCAGTGCACGGGTAGCGCCAACCAGCGCTGGCGACGGGGATCCTGAACGCCGGCGACCGGCGGGACCGCCCTCGTGACGGGCACGCCTCAGCTCGCACGTGCACGGGCTGGTGCTCGCCGAAGATGAGATCCCAGTCCAGTTCCGGCTCGGGAGCCGGGCGTGGTTCGGGGATGTGGCCGTGTGTCGGGATGATCGAGCCGTTGAGGAACTGCCACACGTCGTCGCCCACGCGTTGTTGCGCCACGGCGGCGGCTTTCCTCGGTTGCGGTATGCCGGTCGGAATCGTTGCCAGGAAACGGATTCCGCGGAACCCCTCGGCGTCGGTGGCCTCGAGCGTGCCGTGGTGCCTGGTGGCGATGCGCCGGGCGATCGCGAGCCCGAGGCCGGCACCGCCCGCGGCACGGGTGCGGGCCTCGTCGAGCCGGGTGAACCGGTCGAAGACGCGTTCCCGGTCCGCTTCTGGGATGCAGGGACCGTCGTCGATGACCTCGAGCGTCGCGGAAGACCCGCCGCGCAGCCGCACCATCACCTCGGTGCCCGCGTGGCGTTCGGCGTTGTCCAGCAGGTTGCCGAGCAGCCGGGACAGCTGGGCGCGCCGCCCGGGCACGAGGACGTGGTCGTCGGCTTCCAGGGTGACCATCGCTCGCCGGGAGACCTCCCGCCGCACCACGGCGGTGAGGTCGACGGTGTCCTGCTTGTCCAGCGCGTCGGCGTCCAGCCTGGCCAGCAGCAACAGGTCCGTGGTCAGCTCCTGCAGCCGTTCGGTGTCCTCCAGCGCCGCCTTCACGACGGTGGGCCAGTCCGCCAGGTGCGGATGCGACAGCGCGATCTCCAGCTCGGCCCGCAGCGCGGCCAGCGGGCTGCGCAGCTCGTGCGAGGCGTCCGCGACGAACCTGCGGGTGTCCTCGACGGTGCGGTGCATCCGGTCGAGCGTCTCGTTCAGCGTGGCGCCCAGCCGGGCGATCTCGTTGTCGGAGGACGGCACCGGGACGCGCCGGGTGAGGTTGTGCTCGTTGATCTCGGCGACCTCCGCACGTGATGCTCCGCCGTCCGAACGGTGCGTCGATCTTGCGGCGGAGCGCGCTGATGTAGACCTCGACGAGGTTGGGGTCGTGGTCCTGCGCCGCGTCCCACACCCCGTCGATGATCTCCGACTTGGTGACGACCTCGCCTGCGTGCCTGAGCAGGAAGTTCAGCACCGAGAACTCCTTCGCCTTCAGGTCGATCCGCGTGGTCCCCCGGTGACACTCCCTGCTGACCGGATCGAGCACCAGGTCGCCGGCCCGCAGCAACACCGGCTGGGCGGTGCGCGACCGCCGGGCCAGCGCCCTCAGCCTGGCCACCAGCACCACGTAGGAGAACGGCTTGGTCACTGCGCCTGGCCGTGGCCCGGCACGGCATCGACGTCAGCGTGCTGTGCCCCGGCCCCGTCGACACGGACATCGTGACGAACACCCGGTTGTCGGACGGGGGAGCCGGGGTGGCGTTGCGCGACGACCTCGTGCCGGCCGTCGAGGCGTTCCTCCGCAGCGGCCCCGGTGTCGACGCCGTGGGAGAAATGGTCGTGGCCGGGATCGAGTCCGGTTCGCCGTGGATCGTCACCGGCGAGGAGATCCGGCCCCACCTGGAGCAGCGGAGGGCCGCTCTCCTGGACTCAAGTCGATCGGCTGGGTGATTGCCGGACGACCCGGCGTGCCACCAGGGTGGTGGGTCATGCGTCCCGACTTCATGCGCGCCCACCTCCACAGCCGACGGGAAGTTCTGGGTCTGACGGCGAAAGCGGCGGCGGTGACCGCCGCGGTGTCGGCGGGCATCGGCACCTCGTCCGCAGCCGCCGCCGAGGAGTTCACCGACCGCATGTTCACCCCGGACGAGGTCGCCGGGTGGGCGGAACGGACGGCTCGCCGTTACGGCAGGGACGACCAGCGCGGCACCTGGAACGAGGTGACCGGGGAGCGGACCCGCCAGGCGTTGCGGTTGCTCGAAGGGCGCGGCCCGGTGCGGACGTACAACCTGGGCGAGCTCATGCAGGACAACTTCCCGGCGTTCGCGGGCGAGCCGCCGCGGGTGCTCCGGCAGCGCCTCACGGTCTTCGGCTACCAGCCGAAGGGCGACTTCGTCCCGGCCGCGAACTACGACCCGCGAACGCATCCGGAGTCCGGCATCCTGCAGTCGCCCACGCCGCTCGGGCCCAACACCATCTCGTTCCACGAAGAGCGGTTCCCGCACGGCGGGACGTACCAGATCGCCACGCAGCTGGACAACCTCGGCCACGTCGGTGTCGGCGAGACCTACTACAACGGCCACCGCGGGCCGGACATCGCCGCCCCGCGCGGACTCAGGAAACTCGGCAACGAGCACCTCGGTCCCATCGTCACCCGCGGTGTCCTGTACGACATCGTGGGGCTCAAGCTGGCGCAGGGATCTCGCTCCGACCTGTTCCGCTCACCGGTGAACGGCGAGTGGGTCCTGCGCGACAACTACCGGATCACCCTCGACGACATGCGCGACGCCCTGCGCAGGCAGGGCGTGCGGCGGGAGCCGGGACCGGGCGACGTGGCGCTGTTCCGCACCGGCTGGACCCACCTGCTCAACCGTGCCGGGTTCGACGACCCGCAGGACCCGCACAACCGGCGGTACATCACCACCGAGCCGGGCATCTACCTGCGTGAGGCCCGCTATCTCGCCTCCCGCCGGGTGGCCGTGGTCGGCAGCGACACCTGGGGACTCGAGGTGCTGGACCCCGCCGTCACCGGGCAGAACGTCTTCCCGGTGCACCAGGTGCTGCTCACCCAGCACGGCGTCCGCATCGGCGAGGGCGTGCGCACCGAGGCCCTGGCCGCCGACGAGGCGTTCGAGTTCGTCTACCTCGTCACGCCCCAGTTCCACACCGGCTCCACGGCCTCCAACACCCCGCCCGCCGCCATGGCCGCGAGGCCCTGAGCACCTCATGCCACGTGAGTGGGTACCCCTCCGCTCATGAGCGCCGAACTCGACATCAGCCTGCTCGTGTGGGCCTTGACCGTGGCCTTCGTGGTGGTGCTGCTCGCCGTGGACCTCGTGGTCGCGGCCATGCGGCCCCATCACGTCGGATTCGGCGAGGCAGCCGCGTGGTCGGTGTTCTACGTGCTGGTCGCCATCGGGTTCGGAGTGTGGTTCACGCTGCACTACGGCAGCGGGCCCGGCACCGAGTACTTCGTGGGCTACCTGGTCGAGAAGAGCCTCTCGGTCGACAACCTGTTCGTGTTCGTGATCATCATGGCGACCTTCGCGGTGCCGGACGAGCACCAGCACAAGGTGCTCACGTTCGGCATCGTGCTGGCGCTGATCATGCGCGCGATCTTCATCGCACTCGGCGCGACACTGCTGTCCCTGTTCTCGTTCGTGTTCCTGCTGTTCGGCCTGCTGCTCATCTACACGGCCGTGCAGCTGTTCCGGCACCGCGACGAAGATCCCGACATCGAGGACAACGTCGTGGTGAAGACCTCACGCCGGGTCCTGCCGGTGACCGAGGACTACGTGGAGGGTGACCTGACCACCCGCACACGCGGCAAACGCATGGTGACGCCGCTGTTCCTGGTGCTGGTGGCGATCGGCACGATCGACCTGCTGTTCGCGCTCGACTCCATCCCGGCCGTCTTCGGCATCACCGCGCAGCCCTACGTCGTGTTCGCCGCCAACGCCTTCGCGTTGCTGGGTTTGCGCGCGTTGTTCTTCCTCGTGCAGGGCCTGCTGGACCGGCTCGTGTACCTGTCCACCGGGCTGTCGCTGATTCTCGCCTTCATCGGGCTCAAGCTGATCCTGCAGTGGGCGCACGAGGACATCGACGACCGCGTTCCCGAGATCCCCACGCTCCTCAGCCTCGCGGTGATCGCCGTGGTGCTCGTGGCCGTCACGGTGGCCAGTGTCATCAGGACCAGGCGCGATCCGTCGGTCAAGGCCCACGCCGGCTCGCTGCGGGCCCGGCGCGCCTCTGCAGGACAGGCCGACCGGAAACGTCGTGTGGCGGACCGCGAACGGTGACTTCGAGACCCAACGTCCGGGTGAGCACCGTTTTCGGCCGTGCGACGAACGGGTAGCCGACGACGTGGCACCGAGACGAAGGAGACTTCCATGGCTCAGCTCGTCCGAGACCTGATGACCGCGGATCCGGTGATGCTGCCGCCGGACACTCCGGTGCGCGAGGCCGCCAAGGCCATGCGTGACCGGGAGATCGGCGATGTGCTCGTCGTCGACGGTGACCGGTTGTGCGGCATCGTGACCGATCGTGACCTGGTCGTCCGCGCGCTGGCGGACCGCGACGACCTGGCCGATTGCTTCGTGCGTGACGTGTGCAGCGACCAGGTGGTCACCGCGGATCTCACCGAGACGGTCGACACCGCGATCGCCCGCATGCGCGAGAACGCGGTGCGCCGCATCCCCGTGGTCGACGGGGGCCGGCCCGTCGGTGTGCTGTCGCTCGGCGACGCCGCCGTCGAACGGGACCTGGACTCCGTGCTCGGCCAGATCAGCGCCGCTCCCGGGAACAACTGAGTCGGCGGCGGTTTCGCCCCGCAACCCGGATTCGGACTTGCATCCGGTACCCGGGTACAGGTTTACCGTCGAGTCATGACAGCAGAACCGGAGCCGTGGGCACCCGAGGCCTGCACGTTGCCCACCGCGGAGCAGCCGCTGCGCGAGGCCGAGTTCGACGACCTCTTCACGACGTGGGTCCGCGCCGTGCACGACCAGGACGCGACCGTTCTGCGGCTCGATCTCGAGCCCACCGCGGAGGTGGCGGCGCGAACGGCCGACCTCGCGGTACGCGAGACGGGCTGCTGCTCGTTCTTCACCTTCGCCCTGGTCGCCACCGGCGGCGTGCTCCGGCTGGACATCACCGTCGAGGAAGCGCACAGCGAAGTCCTCGAGGCGCTCGCGGCTCGTGCCACCAGGTTGGCGTCGTGACCGGCCTGCGCACCGGCGAGGTCGCCGAGACCGCCGGGGTCAACCGGGAGACACTGCGGTACTACGAGCGCGTCGGCCTGCTCGCCCGGCCGGAGCGGACACTGGGCGGGCACCGGCTGTACCCGCCGGAGACGGTCACGACCATCCGGGTGATCAAGGCGGCTCAGCGCCTCGGCTTCACCCTCGACGAGGTGGCCGACCTGCTCGACGTCGGCACGCACCGGCACGGCGGCACCTCGCCGGGGCTGCAGGCCCGCGCGACCACCAAGCTCGCCGAGGTCGAGGCGAAGATCGCCGACCTCGGCATCATCCGCGACACGCTGCGCGCCGCGCTCGCCGCGGGCTGCGACGACCTCGTCACCTGCTCGCACACCCCGTCGTGCCCGCTGCCGTTCGCGGGCCTGGCCGAGGGGAACAACGCCGATGCCGGCACCTGCTGCTGACCAGACCCGCCGCGTTGCGTGGCTCGCCGGCGTCGCGTGCCTGGCGTGCTGCCTCGTGCCGGTGCTCGGCGTCGCCGGCGCGACAGGTGCACTCGCCGCGATCGGGGTGGAGCACGTGCTCGTCGGTCTCGGGGTCGCCGCTGTCGCAGTGGCGCTGACGTGGATGGTGGTACGCCGCCGTCATCGGTGTGCTGGCGGTCGGTGCCGTTGCGCGGTGCCGCGGTGACCATGCACGCGCCCAGAGACTGACGGGCGGCTCACAACTCCGTCGCGCGCTTGCCTCCCCGGCCCCGCAACCACGCCGCAAGATCGTCGAAACCGTTGCGCACGGCCGCATCGAGTGGCGTGCGCGGCTCCCACGACGGAAGCCAGTTCACCTCGGCGCCGAAGCCCAGCAGGTACTCGGCGCACTCTCGCTGACCGCCGTGGCACGCGCCCCAGAACGCCGCGTCGCGGTCTTCGCCGGTCGCGGCGGGGAGCAGGCGTTCGACGTGATCCCGCAGGCCCAGCGTCGCGGCATCGACCAGCGTGACCCTGGCGCCGCGCTCGACAAGGCGATGCGCGGCGCTCCACTGTGCGAAGGCACGTGCGTCCGCCAGCGGGGTGCCGCCGCCGATCACCGCACCGTCGCTGTCGATGTCCGCGCCCGCGTCGAGCAGGGCGTCGACCACCTCGACGTCATCGGCGCTGGCCGCCCAATGCAACGGTGTCTCGCGGTGTGGTCCCTGGAACCGGGCGTTGACGTCGGCACCGGCGGCGACCAGCACCGCCACGGTTCGTGCGCCGTCCGGGCACCGGGCCGGCCAGTCCGTCAGCACGTGCAGCAGGGTCCGGGAGCAACCGCGGTCGTCGACGATCCGCGCGGTCGCCAGACCATCGGTCTCCGCCAGGTGCCGCCGCAGTGCGACGAGGTCGCCGGTGCGGATCGCCGCCGTCACCGCCACCGCGAGCGGCTCGTCACTCCGAATGGACATCACACCCCGAGTGTTCACGATCGGCCGGCCGGCAGGTAGCCCGCCGTTTCCGCCGGGCGGAAAGGACAGCCGGCCTCTCCATCACGGTGGTTCCTGCCGTCGGCGACCAGGAACACGAGATGGGTTCTGTGCTGGACCGCGGTGATGCTCAACGGCTTCGACGTGGTCGTGCTGGGCGTGGTGCTGCCCGTTCTGCTGAGCAACCACGTCTGGGGACTCAGCGCGGCGACCGGTTCCCTGGTCTCCAGCGGCAGTGTGCACAACGGCGCTGGGCATCACCCGAGAGCTGAACCAGTCCCGTTCGGACAGGCGACAGTTCTGTTCCTCGCCTCGGTTGTCTCGGGAATGTCCGGTCTTTCTGACACAGGTGGACAAATCGAGCCGTCCGGCCGCGGTTGGATCGTTCGCCGTAGTCCGCGCAGGGCGACCAGTCGTACACTCCGAAGTGTGGTCGCGCTCTCACAGGTGGCCTCGTTCAGGTCTTTTCCTTGGCACGCCCCAAAACGGCGTGTTCCCCTGCACCAAGGAGGATCGCGATGAAATCCCGTCTGACCGCCCTGGCCGCCACCCTGGTACTGGGCGTTGCTCTCACCCCGTCCGCGTCCGCCGACGTGGCGGTGGCCGCAACCACCGATCTCGCCACCGCGGTGGCGGAGCAACTGGGTGAGCGCACCGCCGGGGCCTACCAGGACTCCGCCACGGGCAGGCTCGTGGTCGCGGTGACCGACGCCGAGACCGCTCGCTCCGTGCGCGCCGCGGGTGCCGTGCCCCGGTTCGTCGCCCGCAGCGGTGCGGTGCTGAAAGCCGCGACCGACAAGCTGAACCGATCGGTCCCCATCCCCGGTACGTCGTGGGGCGTCGACCCGAAGACGAACCAGGTCCTGGTGTCGGCCGACAGCACGGTGACCGGCGACAAGCTCGCGAAACTGCGCGGGTTGCTCGCGGAGCTCGGTGACACGGCACGGCTGGAGCACGTGCCCGGCGCGTTCACCACGACGATCACCGGTGGCGACGCCATCTACGGTGGCCCGTACCGCTGTTCGCTCGGGTTCAACGTGAACCGCCCGGGCAGCAGCACCGCGTGGTTCCTGACCGCCGGCCACTGCGCCAACGCCGCGGCCACCTGGTCGGCCGCCGGGGGACAGGTGATCGGCACCCGCGAGGGCAGCAGCTTCCCCGGCAACGACTACGCCCTCATCCGCTACACGAGCGGCATCGCGCGGCCCGGAGCGGTGAACCTCTACAACGGCACCACCCGTGACATCTCCAGCGCGGCCAACCCGTACGTCGGCCAGTCGGTCGGGCGCAGCGGCAGCACGACCGGGTTCCGCACGGGCCAGGTGACCGGCCTCAACGTGACAGTGAACTACAGCGACGGCACGACCGTGCACGGACTGATCAGGACCACCGTGTGCGCGGAAGGCGGTGACAGCGGTGGCTCCCTGTTCGCCGGCAACACCGCGCTCGGCCTCACCTCGGGTGGCAGCGGAAACTGCTCCAGCGGTGGAACCACGTTCTTCCAGCCCGTGGTCGAGGCGTTGAACGCCTACGGCGTGCGCGTCTACTGAGTCCTGCGGCGCAGTCCCGCCCGGTGTTCCTCGAGCGGGAACACCGGGCGGGCGCGGAGACGATCTCTCGGCATCACCGGTTCATCACAGGTTTCACACGTTCGTCGTCGACGATCGCCGCGTCATCGCGTTGCGGGCCTGGCGAAAGGTGATGTCCACATGAAACCCGTCTTCTCCGCGTTCACGGCGGTCGTGCTGTCGGGCCTCGCTCTGACCGCGTGCACGCCGACCGGCCAGAAGGACACACCAGAAGTCGCGTCCCGCCGGGCAGGGGCGTCCGCAGCCCGCCGGGGAGGAGCTCGACGAGTCGCGGAAGGCCTGTGAGCAGAAGATCCCGCTGCCGCCGTGGCAGAAGGGACCGAGAGAGTCCACAGCGGACGTTCGACTCAGCTCTGGGCTGCCGGTCGTACGACGATCTCGTTCCGTCGACCTCGGCGGGCTGTTCGATCACGAACGCGATGGCCCTGGCGATCGCGCCGGGTGGATCGCGATCCGGTCGCGCATCTCCGAGATCCGCGTGCGGACTTCCGGGTTCGTCGACGCCTCGGCGAAAGCCGTGTGGACGGGCCCCGGTGACACGGTGGTCACCCGCAGCGCGTCGCCGGCCTCCTGGCGCAGGCCCTCGCAGATCGCCCGGACGGCGAACTTCGTGCCCGCGTAGACAGCCATCGTCGGCACGATGCGAAAGGCCGCGGTGGAGGCAGTGGTGATGAAGTGCCCGGTGCGCTGCGCCCGGAACACCGGCAGCGCGGCCGCGATTCCGTGCAGCACGCCTTGGACGTTGATGTCGACCATCTCGTCCCATTCGTCGACGCGCAGATCCTCCAGCGGCGAGATCGGCCCGGCCCGGCGTTGCTGACCAGCACGTCGAGCCGGCCGAACCGGTCATGGGCCAGTGCGACCAACGAGTGCAGGTCGTCTCGCCGGGTCACGTCCGTGCGGGTCTGCACGGACGTGACCCGGCGAGCCTCGATGCCTGAATCATCCGAGCAGCGCCGTCACGAGCTGGGAGTCTTCCTGCGCAGCCGCCGGGCGCGGCTCACCCCGGCCGAGGTCGGCCTGCCGGACACCCGCCGGCGGACACCTGGCCTGCGCCGGGAGGAGCTGGCGCTGCTGGCCGGGATGAGCGCCACCTGGTACACGTACCTCGAACAGGGCCGGGACGTTCAGGCGTCCGACCAGGTGCTCGGGGCGCTCGCCTCCGCGCTGAGACTCGGCCGGAGCGAGCGCGACCACCTCTTCCGGCTGGCCGGTCGAACAGCAGCGGTCTACGTCGACCAGCCGTTGCCCCCCGAGGTGGCCGGTGTCCGCGTTCCACCTCGCCGAGCAGCCCGATCACACGCTGGTGATCTATTCCGATCTGCGGTGAACTCAAACGCAGACGCGGCGTCACGGATGTCGAGAACCGGGTGACCGCTCCGACCACAGGCGAGCACCCGATCCGGGTGCCGGCGAAGGGAGCGACGTGAAGTACATGATCATGATGTTCGGAGGCCTCGGCGCCACGCTGGAGAACCGGACGCCCGAGTGGATCACGGGCATGCAGGAGCACATGATGAAGCTCGACCAGGAGCTGCGGGACTCCGGCGAGCTCGTGGCCAGCAGCAAGCTCACCGACCCGAGCCAGGCGAAGACCGTGCGCTTCCAGGGCGGCGTGCCGGTGCCGACCGACGGGCCGTTCGCGGAGATCAAGGAGTCGCTGGCCGGCTACTGGATCATCGACGCCACCGAGGAACGGGCGCTGCAGATCGCGGCGCGCGTGGTCGAGTACACCGAGTTTCCGATGGAAGTCCGGCAGGTCATGCACCTGTGAGCTCGTACGGTCGCCTGGAGGGCCTGCTGCGCGAACTCGCGCCGCAGGTCCTGGCCACGCTCGTGCACCGGCACGGGCAGTTCGACGCGTGCGAGGACGCCGTGCAGGACGCGCTGGCCGATGCCGCGCGACAGTGGCCGGTCGACGGCGTGCCGGACAGGCCGCGCTCCTGGCTGCTCACCGCTGCGAGCCGATCCCTTGTGGACGGATGGCGCAGTGAGAGCGCCCGCCGCCGCCGCGAGGTGACGGTCACGGCGCTCGAACCCGCGGGCGAGATCGTGGTGCCCGACCAGGACGACACCCTCGCGTTGCTCTTCCTGTGCTGCCACCCCGCGCTGTCGGCGCCTTCCCAGCTCGCGCTGACGTTGCGTGCCGTGGGCGGGCTGACGACCGCCGAGATCGCGGCGGCCTTCCTCGTGCCCGAGGCCACGATGGCGCAGCGCATCAGCCGCGCCAAACAACGGATCCGCGCGGCCGGCGCACCCTTCGAACTGCCGTCGGAGGCGGACCGGCCAGAGCGCCTGAGCGTCGTGCTGCACGTGCTCTACCTGATGTTCAACGAGGGCTACACCGCCAGCAGCGGACCAGAACTGGGCCGCGCGGATCTGACCACCGAGGCGATTCGCCTGACTCGAGTCCTGCACCGGCTGCTGCCCGGCGAGTGCGAGGTCGCCGGTTTGCTGGCGTTGATGCTGCTCACCGACGCACGCCGGGCGGCACGAACGGACGAGGCCGGAGCGATCGTGCCGCTCGCCGGGCAACGCCGAGATCGCTGGGACGCCGCGATGATCGCCGAGGGTGTGGCACTCGTGGAGCGGACGCTGGGCACCGGTCCGATCGGCCAGTACCAGCTGCAGGCGGCCATCGCCGCGGTGCACGACGAAGCGACCACCGCGCACGACACGGACTGGCCGCAGATCCTCGCCCTGTACGACGTGCTGGCTCAGGTCGCGCCGGGCCCGATCGTGACGCTCAGCCGAGCGGTCGCCGTCGCCGAGGTGCACGGGCCGCGGGCCGGCCTCGCCATGCTCGGCACGCTCGAGACGGACGACCGGATGGCGCAGAGCCACCGCCTCGAAGCGGTCCGGGCGCACCTGCTCGAACAAGCGGGAGACCTCACCGCGGCCGGCGAGTCGTACTCGCGCGCGGCGAGGATGACCGCCAGCCTGCCAGAACAGCGCTATCTCATGCTGCGTGCGGCCAGGTTGCGCGCACTCTGACCAACCCGTGCCCGTGATTGCGCTCCTTTGTGGATTCCGGCCGACTCCACTGGACCGCTTCGCCCACTAGATCAACTCCGAACGGCTGATTGAACACGCGCGAGTTCCGGATACGGTAGTCAAAGTTTCAATTACCGTGGAAGCGAGTGGCTGGTGGCGCGAAAGCACTTGATGGTGCTCATGATTCTGCTCGCCACCGCCTGCACTGCCCCGGCGCCGGAGCCGGAGCCTGTCGACCGTTCCCCGCTGCGGCCGGCACCCCGGACCGAGCAACGGCCTCAGGGCGTGCCGGTGCGAGGCGTTGTCGACGGCCGCACGGTCGAGTTCGCGAACGGCGTGCGGGTCCGGATCTCGATGCTCGCCCCGCCCGCCGCCTGCTGGGCGGCGGACGCGCTCGACTTCGCGAAGAAGACGTTGCTGAACCAGCCGGTGCGGTTCTCCAGCATCACGCCCGGTGAGGCCAACCTGGAACTACCGGACGGCACGGACTACGCGATGCTCGCCGTGAGGCAGGGCGTACTGCGTGCTCAGGGCGCGGCCGGCCCGCTCGCCGAGGCCGAAACGGCGGCGGCGCGGGAGAAACTCGGCCTGTGGGGGCCGCCGTGCAACGGCCGCGGCAACGCGCCGACGGTGCCCACGGCAGGACCGAACGGGTTCAGGTCCATTGTGGACGCGGCGCTCGACAGCGATCGGCACCTCCATCTCAATTCGCTCGAAACTGTTGCAGCACCTGCTCTGCTGATCAAGGAATGAAGCGAAGAACAGTGGCGAGACCGATCCACCTCGCGTTGATCGCGGCCGCGGTCCTGTCGTACGTCCATGTTGCGCAGCAAGGCGAAACCGGAGCGCACGACCACCATCAGCACGTGAAGATCGCTGCCGCGGCCATGATCCCGGCCGCGGAGAAGCTGCCGAGGACCGGATGGGTCGCGACGGCCAGCAGCGAGGAGACCGCCGGTGACCCGGCCGCGAACGTGCTGGACGGTGACCCGGCGACGATCTGGCACAGCCGGTGGCGGACGGCCACGCCGTTCCCGCACTGGCTGACGGTCGACCTGCGGACCACCCAGCGCGTGTCCGGGCTCGTCTACACACCGCGAACCGGCCGGGCGAACGGCAGGATCGGCCGCTACCAGATCCACCTGAGCGCGGACGGCGCCACCTGGGGCGAGCCCGTCGTGACCGGCACACTGGCCGACGACGCCGCGGTCAAGACGATCGGTTTCGCCGTGAGCACGGCACGCTACGTGCGGCTCACCGCGTTGTCGGAGGCGGGGGAGCGCGGCGCCTGGGCGAGTGCCGCGGAGATCGACCTGCTGGGTGATCCAGGACCGCGGCCACCGGCACAGGGTGATCCGAGTGCCGTGGGCACGTGGGGACCGACCCTGGGATTCCCCATCGTGCCGGCCGCTTCGGCGGTGCTGCCCAACAACAAGCTGCTCACGTGGTCAGCCTATGCGGCCGACAACTTCGGCGGCGCCAACGGTTACACGCAGACCGCGATCATGGACCTCACCACCGGGCAGGTCAGCGGCCGCCGGGTCGCGAACACCGGCCACGACATGTTCTGCCCCGGCACGTCGATGCTCGCCGACGGCCGCATCCTCGTCACCGGCGGCAGCAACGCGAAGAAGGTGAGCGTCTACGACCCGCGCACGGACGCGTGGACCAGTGCGCCGGACATGAACATCAGTCGCGGCTATCAGGGCCAGACGACGTTGTCGACGGGCGAGGCCTTCACCGTCGGCGGTTCGTGGTCGGGGGGACGCGGTGGCAAGGCCGGCGAGGTGTTCTCACCGAAGGACAACCGCTGGCGGTCGTTGCCGGACGTGCGGCCGGAGCCGTTCCTGACGGCCGACCCGGCGGGTGCCTTCCGCGCGGACAACCACGCGTGGCTCTTCGCCGCGAGCGGCGGCCGGGTGTTCCACGCGGGGCCGAGCGCGAAGATGCACTGGATCGACACCGCAGGCCGGGGAAAGGTCACCGCCGCGGGCACCAGGGGCGGGGACGCGATGAACGGCAACGCGGTCATGTACGACGTCGGCAAGATCCTCACCCTCGGCGGGGCGCCCGCGTACGAGAACGCCGATGCGACGAAGGCCGCGTACACAGTGGACATCAACGGCAGCACGCCGGCAGTGCGCCGGGTCGCCGACATGGCGGAGGCACGCGCGTACGTGAACAGCGTCGTACTGCCGGACGGCACGGTGGTGGTGGTCGGCGGACAGGGCCGCCCCGTGCCGTTCAGCGACCAGACCTCCGTGCTGGAGCCGGAACTCTGGAACCCGGCGACCGGCCGGTTCACCAAGCTCGCCCCGATGGCCACCCCGCGGAACTACCACAGCGTGGCGAACCTGCTGCCCGACGGCACGGTGTTCTCCGGTGGTGGCGGGATGTGCGGCAAGTGCGCCACCAACCACCCGGACGGGCAGATCTTCGTACCGCCCTGCCTGCTGAACCCGGACGGGTCACGCAAGCCGCGCCCGGTCATCACCTCAGCGCCCCCGACCGCGGCATACGGGTCCGCGGTCACCATCGGCACCGACCGGGCGGTCGAGGGGTTCGCGCTGACGCGGATCAGCGCGGCGACCCACTCGGTGGACAACGACCAGCGCCGGATCCCGCTGTCCTCGACCGCCGTGTCGGCCACCTCGTACCGCGCCGCGATCCCGTCCGACGCCGGCACCGCGCCACCCGGGAACTACCTGCTGTTCGCGCTCGACCAGGCGGGCACCCCGAGCGTGGCGGCGCCGGTCAGGATCGGCTGAGCTCCCGCGGCCCGCCCGTCACTTCGGTTCGAGGACGAAGACCGGGATCTGCCTGTCGGTCTTCTCCTGGTACTCGGCGTAGGCCGGGTAGGCCGCGACAGCCCGCTCCCACCACTCGGCCCGTTCGGCGCCGTCGGCCTCGTGGGCGACGTAGTTCTTCGTGACCGTGCCGTCCTGCAACGCGATCTCCGGATGCGCCTTGATGTTGTGGTACCAGGTGGGGTGCTCGGGCGCGCCGCCCTTGGACGCCACCACCGCGTAACGCCCGTCGTGCTCGACGCGCATGACGGGCGTGTAGCGCAGCTTGCCGCTCTTCGCGCCGCGCACGGTCAGCAGCACGATCGGCCTCCCGAGGACGAGGACGCCTTCGGTGGTCCCGGTTTCCAGGATCTTCTTGGTCTGGTTCTGCACCCAGTCGGAGGGGCTGAGCTCGACGGTCTCGTCTGCCATGTCCACGATCAACATTTTCCACGCCGCTCGCATTCCCGGTGGCAACACCGGCACCGCGCCCGATCGACTGGGACGTCAGCGATCTGCAGGGGAAGTCGTGAGGCGGAGCGTCATGAACACACTGGTCGGATCCGGACGGTAGTCGGCGAACGGCGGACACGACACGAATCCGTGCCGGGCGTAGAGGCGTCGGGCCGGCGCGAAGAAGTCCTGACTGCCCGTCTCCAGGCTGATCCTGCGATAGCCGCGCCTGCGGGACTCCTCGATCAGGAAGGCGAGCATGTGCGCGGCCACGCCTCGGCCGCGGGCCTCCGGCCGGGTGCGCATCGTCTTGATCTCCCCCTCGATCGGGGAGAGTTCCTTCAGCGCGGCGCACCCGAGCAGCACCCCCTCGCTCCACGAGGTCCAGAACGACACGCCGGGCTCACGCAGGTCCGCGTGGCTCAGGGCGTGCACGCTCTCGGCGGGCGAGGTCGCGTACATGTCGGCGAGGTGCTCGCTGATCAGGTCCCGAACCGGCTGGCGGGTGAGGTCGTCGGGTTCGATCGTCAACGTGGCTGCATCCTGGTGTCCCATATTCGGGATAGTATCCCCGATATGGGACACCCAGAAGGTGGCGCTGACCACGAAGACCAGCTGGAGCTGCGCTTGGCCGCCCGGCTCGCCGAGCTTCGCACCGAACGGGCGTGGTCGCTGGAAGACCTCGCCCAACGCTCGGGAGTCAGCCGATCGACGCTGTCGCGGCTGGAACGCGCGGAGGTCAGTCCCACAACGGCGCTGCTGAGCAAGCTGTGCGCGACCTACGAGCTGACGATGTCACGACTGCTGGCCGAGGTGGAACCGGCACCGTCGCCCTTGGTGCGCGCCGACCGGCAGACCGTGTGGCGGGACGACGACGCCGGGATCACCCGCAGGTCCGTGTCGCCGCCGTCGGCCGGACTGCGCGGCGAGGTCCTCGAAGTCACTCTGCGACCCGGCGCCGACATCGCCTACGACGGCTCACCCGTACCAGGCCTGGAACACCACGTCTGGGTCCTGGACGGCGCACTGGAGGTCACCGCCGACGGCGCGGTGCACGAGGTCCGGGCCGGGGACTGCCTGCGCTTCCGCCTCTGGGGCAGCTCACGGTGGCGCTGTCGCGGCGACGACCCGGCCCGCTACGTCCTCGCGATCGTCCTCCCGTGACCCGAGTCGGACGGCCGCAGCTAACCAGGGGGACCAGCGAGCTGTCGAACCGCGTAGGCCGCCAGCAGAAAGTCACCGGCGTCGGCCCCAGGTTCATCCTCACCGAGGAGTTCGTTGAGGCACAAGGTTCTGCAACCGCGGCCAGCGCATGCCAGCACTGCTCGGGCGCACCGTGTTGTTGCCCCACCGCCACCAGCGCCGCGAACGCCCGGCCGAGCAAGTTCTCGGCCATCGACTCGCGGTAGCGGGTCAACAGTTCATCGGGCAGGCCGGCGGCCGCCTGGTGCAGTTGGGTTCTGGCCCGCTGCTGACGCTCATGACACTCCGCCACATCCTCGGCGGGCGCGGTGACCTCTGCCTCCCCGACCAGTGCGCTGATGAACAGCGCGCGCCAGAACATCTCCTCAACCGCTTCGTCGGCCTCACGACGGTCGGCCCACACCGGGCTGTGGTGGACGAGCCGTTTCGCCTCTCCGTGCGAAAGACCGATTGCTGCCTGGACGACCCTGATGCAGTCGATCTTGCGCAGCCCGCGTTGCCTGAGCAGGCCGATCACCTCATCGTGTCCGGCACCGGACGCGAGCTGTGAACGAGCCGCCTGGACAACCTGCTCGAGCGCCGAGGAATCAAGCACACTCGAAGGAAAGCACAAACACCCCGCAGCGTCAGTTCTGGACAGCCCATGATCGCGTGCTGCAGCTCCTGCGCCTCACACGCCGACACCCGCCAGTGCTCCGCGTTGGGGATCAGGTCGCACACCGTCGAGTGATCTGCGCGGTCTTGGTCAATGAGCTCCTTCAGAGCACTCGTTCACCGGCTCGCCGGCGCCGTGGTTCTCCTCCAGGCTCCCCATCGCGGTGTCGAAGCTCCCCGGAGAGACGGAAACGACCCGCGCTCGCCGAACTCGGCCGCCAGGTAACGGCTGTACCAGTGGACGAAGTTCTTCAGCGGTGGATGCTGGCCCATGTTCGCCTCGTCGTGGGGCTCGCCTGCGGCCGGGGTGAGGTTGTTCAGGCGGTCGAGCTGAGCGGCGCTCAGTTCAACGCTGTCGGCGGCGGTGCTTTCTTCGACGCGCGCGACCCGGCGGGTTCCGGGGATGGGGGCGATGTCGTCGCCGCGGGTCAACAGCCATGCCAGCGCGGTCTGTGCCGGGGTGGCTCGCGGTGCGCGGCGACCTCCGGTGTTGACGTCCAGTTGGGCGTTGCTGTGACACGAGCCGATGCGCGGACGGAGAAGCCAAACGAGCAGGGAACGGTTCGCGGAGGAGCATTCGAGCAGTGGCGAGCCAATGTGAATGCCTTGGCGGCGTTCCTCGAGACCGCCTTCACGAGATGCAGGGGGCGGGTCGAACGGCTCGCCCGAACCGCTGGTGTGGCCGCTGTTCAGCGGCGGCGGGATGGCCGCGGCGCTGCTGGTGCCCGTCTTCTCGTGCTGTGCGGACTGTGCGCGCCGGTGACTTGGCGCTGAACAGGCGTCCAGACAGCGCTGCGGACTGCCAGCACCTGTCTGTGAGGTCTATTCTCGTCCGGACACCGTGGGCTGCCGGCCCACGCCGGTGCCACTCTCGCAGAGTCTGTTGGGAGTAGCCATGACGGAGATTCAGCGGTATCTCGCAGAAGAGGTCGCGGAAGACCTCGTCGACGGCATCATCACCCGGAGGGAAGCGGTACGCCGCCTCGGGCTGCTCGGGGTGACCGGTGCGGCAGCGAGTGGGCTGCTGTCCGCGTTCGCTTCCGGTACCGCGGCGGCAGCCGAGCCGGAGCGCGGCAAACGTTCCTCGTCCGAGACGAGTTGGGCTCCCGTCCCTCATCAGCCGATCACGTTCGAGGGACCCCGCGTGCCGCTGATGGCTGCTTGGGCGGCCGCCGAAAAGCCCCGTGGTGGCGTGCTGGTCATCCACGAGAACCGCGGGCTGAACGAGCACATCCGCACGGTCGCCGGGCGATTCGCCGCCAGCGGGTACTCCGCACTGGCGCTCGACCTGCTGTCCGAGGAGGGCGGCACCGGGGCGTTCCCCGGTGAAGCCGAGGTGGCGGCCGCGCTGTCGCGGATCCCGCCGGAACGTTTCGTGGCGGACATGAAAGCCGCCCTGACCGAGCTCAAGCGGCGCGTGCGCGACAAGAAACTGTGTGCGGTCGGCTATTGCTTCGGCGGCAACATGGTGTGGCGCCTGCTCACCTCGGACGAGCCACGCCTGGCAGCGGGTGCCGCCTACTACGGGCCGTTCCCGGAAGGCGGGAACTTCCAAGGCTCCCGCGCCGCGGTGCTCGGGGTGTACGGCGGACTCGACGCCAGGGTCAACGCGACCCGGCCGGCGGCCAAAGCAGCTCTGGAAGCAGCGAGGCTGAAATACGAACTCCTCACCTTCACCCAGGCCGATCACGCTTTCTTCAACGACACCGGAGCGCGGTTCAACCCACACGGCGCGACGGAGGCCTGGCGCAGGACGCTGAACTGGTTCGACGCTGTCGGCAACCGCCACTAGGCACCTGCCGCGTGCGGGTCAACGGACCCAGCGAGTCAGCAACTCCGTGAGGAGAAGCCGCTCGCCCGGTGACAGGTCCAGGTCGTGCTGACCGGCGAGCGTCGCGAGCAAAGTGCCTGCCTGCGTTGACAGCGTCGTGGCCGGATCGTCGTCGGAGTACTGGTGCGTGACGACCGCGGCGAAGATGGCGTCACGCACTCGCTCCGACAGTCCTCGGTGTGAGGGGCTGTCGGGGTTGGACAGCATCGTCAACGTCGTTCCGACGCACGCGGCGTGAATGACCGGAACCGCTTCGTCGGGTGTCATGGACAGGCGCCCCTGTTCCGCGAGGCGAACCAGCATGGCGTGCAGGATCTGCAGTCCCTGCTGCTCGGCGGCGTGTGTGCGGCTGCCGGTGGGGCCGTACATGAGCTGGTAGAACGCCGGGTGCGTCAGGCCGAACTCGACGTGCCGATCCCAGCCCGCTCGCAGGTCGGCCAGCGGATCAGCCGACGGCCCATGGCCCTGTTTGGTGGCGAGGTAGCGCTCGAAGCCTTGTGCGGCAACCGCTTCCAGCAGGCCCTGTTTGTCTCCGAAGTGGTGGTACAGCGTGGGTGCCGTGACGCCTGCGGCCTGGCACACGTCACGAACGGACACCGCTGCAGCGCCGACGTCGCTGAGCAGCGCTGTCGTCACCTCGAGGATGTGCTCTCGAGTCGAACTCGCCATGTAGTGATGTTACAGCTCGGACTTGTCGACGTTAGATCGGCGGGCTACGCTAGCGGTGTTACCCAACTTCTTGTACCGCTGTTACATCAATCCAGTCGAGGAGGAGCGGTGCCCGAGTCACCTCACCCTGCGACGACCCACACGCGCCGGACCGTGCTGAAGTCCACGGCTGTGGCGGCTGCCGGCGCCACGCTCGTGCTTGCGCCCGCGGTCGCGGCCTCATCCGTGCCGGCAGCCGCACCGACGACGGCCGGGGGCGTGGCGGAGGCCATGGAGATCACCCTGTCGGTCAACGGGCGCAAGCACGCCGTCACGGTCGAGCCGAGGGTCACGCTGCTGGACGCGCTTCGTGAGCGTCTCGCGCTGACCGGTACGAAGAAGGGCTGCGACCGCGGGGAGTGTGGCGCGTGCACTGTTCTCGTCGACGGCGAGCGCATCAAGTCGTGCCTGACGCTGGCGGTGATGCGCCAAGGCAGCGCCATCACGACTGTTGAGGGACTCGCTGACGGCGACCGCCTGCATCCCGTGCAAGAGGCGTTCATCCGCCGCGACGCGTTCCAGTGCGGCGGTTGCACACCCGGACAGATCATGTCCGCGGTCGCGTGCATCCGGGAAGGCCACACCGGGTCGGAGGAAGAGATACGGCAGTGGATGAGCGGCAACATCTGTCGCTGCGCCTGCTACCAGAACATCGTCGCCGCGGTGGCCGACGCGGCACGGGAGGTGCGCGGATGAGGTCCTTCGGCTACGCCTCGGCACGTGACTCCGCCGAAGCCGTCCGTCTGGCGGGCCGGACACCTGGAGCGGCGTTCATCGCGGGTGGCACCGATCTGCTGAACCTGATGAAGGACGGGGTGCAGCACCACCAGCAGTTGATCGACGTCAACAAGCTCGACCTGGCTCGCGTCACCGAGTCCGCGAGCGGCCTGCGCATCGGCGGGCTGGCCAGGATGAGGCAGGTGGCCGAACACCACGCGGTCCGCGCTCGTTTCCCCGTGCTCGCGGAGGCACTGCTGGCGTCCGCGTCGCCGCAGGTGCGGAACATGGCCACGATGGGCGGAAACCTGTTGCAACGCACGAGGTGCGGGTATTTCCGCGACACCGGGTCGGCGTGCAACAAGCGCGTGCCCGGCAGCGGGTGCCCCGCCTTGCAGGGGTGGAATCGAGGGCACGCGGTGCTGGGCGGTAGCGAAAGTTGCATCGCCACCCACCCGTCCGACCTCGCGGTGGCTCTGACGGCGCTTGACGCGTCGGTCCACGTGCTCGGACCAGGTGGTGCGCGCCGGATTCCCGTCGGTGAGTTCTACCGCCTTCCCGGCGACACGCCTCAGGTCGAAACATCTCTGCGGCCCGCGGAGCTCATCACCGCGGTCGAGGTGCCGCGGCACCCGACTGCGAGGAGGTCGCGGTATCTCAAGTTGCGCGACCGCGCCACGTTCGAGTTCGCCGTGGTCTCGGTCGCGGCCGCGCTGGACCTCCGCGGGCACTTCGTGCGCGACATCAGGCTGGCGTTCGGCGGGATCGCGACCAAGCCCTGGCGTTCCACCGAGGCCGAAGCGGAACTGCGGGGGAAGAACCTGACGGTGGCGACGGTCGAACAGGCCGGCCGCGTGCTCGTACGTGAGGCCGTGCCTAGGCAGGACAACGAGTTCAAGGTCGAACTGGTGCAGCGTGCGCTGGCCGAGCTGTTGCTCGATCTGGGAGGTCTGCGATGACGGGTCTGGTGGGACGCCCGGTCGCGCGGGTCGACGGCAGGGTCAAGGTGACCGGTGCCGCCCGGTACCCGGCGGACGACCCGGTTCCCGGTGCCCTGCACGGGTTCCTGGTCACGAGTGAGGTCGCGAAGGGCGAGGTGACGGACATCGACACGTCGGCCGCTCTGGCTCATCCGGGTGTGGTCGCGGTGCTGACGCATCGCGACATGCCGCGGCTGACCGTGCCGCCGTTCCCCTACCTCAAAGGGTTCATCCCGTTGCAGGACACGGCGATTCACCACGTCGGTCAGCCCGTGGCGATCGTGGTCGCGAACACGGTCGAGCAGGCGCACGAGGCCGCCGCCCTGGTAGCCGTCCGCTACCGCGCGGAGCGGCCGCGAGTGGTGATCGACGACGCGGCTGGACCACCGCACCTGCCACCACCGTTCCGCAACCGGCCCAACGAGATCAAGCGCGGTGACGCGGCAGCCGCGCTGGAGCGGGCTGAGATCCGCGTGGAAGCCCGCTGTTCGAGCGCCACCCGGCATCACAACCCGATCGAGCCGCACGCCACCACTGCGCAGTGGGACGGCGACCGGTTGACGCTGCACGAGACTGCGCAGGGCGTGAACCTCACCAAGGGAACGATCGCCGCCGTCTTCGCGCTGCCGGTCGAGAACGTCAGGGTGGTGGCCCCATATCTGGGCGGCGGCTTCGGTGCGAAGGGGCCTCTCTGGTCACACACCATCATCAACGCCGCGGCAGCGCGGGTCTTGCGCCGCCCGATCCGGCTGGTGCTCAGTCGCGCCCAGATGTACACGATGGCAGGTCACCGTTCGGAGTTCCGTCAGCACATTCGGCTCGGTGCCACCCGCGCGGGGAAGCTGACCGCCATCCTCGACACGACAACCGCTCAGCTGAGCAACACCGACGAGGCGATCTTCAACGCCAGCGAATCGGCACGTTTGCTCTACGACTGCCCGAACGTGCACGTCCGGCAGGAGGGCGTGCGGCTCGACGTCGCCACTTCCAGCTACATGCGTTCGCCGGAGACGACAGCCCACTTCGGACTGGAAACCGCTCTCGACGAACTCAGCTGGGCGCTGGACATGGATCCGCTGGAACTGCGCAGGCGCAACCACACCGACTTCAACCAGGAGACCGGCCGGCGGTTCGGCAGCAAGCACCTGCTCAAGTGCTACGACATGGCCTCCCAGGCGTTCGGCTGGTCGCAGCGCAAGCGCAAGCCGGGCGCGACGAAGGACGGCGACGAGTACGTCGGGTGGGGGATGGCCACCGAGATGCACACCTTCGGTGCCATGCCGTCCAATGCCTCGGTCACGGTCGGTGTCGACGGCAAAGTCGTGCTCCGCACAGCCACCCAGGACATCGGCACCGGCACGTACACGATCATCAGCCAGATCGTCGCTGACGCCATGGGCGTGCCACTCGACGTCATCCAGGCGCACATCGGCGACACAGCCCTGCCGGTCGCCGGTCTGTCGGCCGCTTCGGCCACGATCGCCAGCGTCAGCGGCCCGGTGGACCGAGCGGCCAGAGCCGCACGGGACGCGGTCGTGCGGCTCGCTGTGACCGACGAACGATCCCCGTTGTTCGGCGTCCCGGCGGACGAGGTCGAAACCAGGCACGGTCACCTGATCCACACCCGGAACCACCAACGCCGGGACAGCTACCGCGCTGTGGTGAGCAGGGCCGGTGAGCCGGTTGAGGCGACCGGCAGTGGGCCCAACCTCCCAGGCCTGTCCTACGGCGTGGTGTTCGCGGAAGTCCGTGTCCACGCGCGACTGGGCTCGGTCCGCGTGACGCGGGTCGTCACAGCCCACGACATCGGCAGGGTGATGAACCGCCGCACCGCGCGCGGGCAGGTGATCGGTGGCGTCACTTGGGGAATCGGCCACGCGTTGATGGAACACACGGTCTACGACCGGAACAGCGGCAGGGTGGTCAACCCCAACCTGTCGACCTACCTGGTGCCGGTGTGCGCGGACGCTCCTCCCGCACTGGAAGCGCTGTTCGTCGACGAGCCCGATCCCGGAAGCACCGCGCTGGGCGCACGTGGCTTCGGCGAGACGCCGATCACGGGCGTACCCGCCGCCATCGGCAACGCGATCTACCACGCCACCGGCCGGCGCGTCCGAGACCTGCCGATCACGCAGGACAAGCTGCTGTAGAGGAGGGCGTCTTGCTCGAACTGGACCGACTAATAGTCGACAAACTCGTATTCCCGGCAGACCCCAGGTTGGTCAGGCTGCCGAAACCTTGAGCAAGGTCGGCGCAGACGGCGAGAACCCGGACTCCGGCCTCACCGCCTGCGCCAACACCTTCTTGTCGGCAGTCCGATCCGGTGAAAAGTACCGCGAAATGCGGAACAACGAGAGATTCCGGACCAAATAACTTTCAGGTGCGCGAAACGCCCACCGGCAGCGGCAGCCCGCCACCGAGCAGGCTGGTGACCAGCCCGAGCAGGGTTTTCAGCAGGCTCTGCACCAGGCCCATGATCATCTCGATCGGATTGGACAGCATCGCCAGCTCCGCCTGCTCGATCTTCGCGTCCAGCTCGGCGGAGGCCAGCCTCGCTTCCCGCAGTTCTTCCATGGAGCTGTCGAACCCGCTCTGACCTGCAATGCTGTCCAGGATCGGGCGCAACTGGTCGAGGCGAACAGAGATGGTGCGGAAGTCCTCAGCCTCGAGGGCCCTCTGCAGCTGATCATGCTTCATCTGCACTTTCGCTGCGGCATGTCGCGCTTGCGAAGCGGCATCCGCGGTCGCCATGGTCGCCCCCGACAGCATGAGCATGCTACCGGCGACAATCGCCGTGACGGCCCTCGTGAATCCTGTGAACATGTTTGCACTCCTATCGGACGTGCCCCCCTCACATGTGCCATCGTGACTACTGAATAGAATTCGCGCCACGCGCACCATCGGCCGCATTTTCACCCTCTGTCAACGTTTCTTCGGCAAGGCGCCGATACCAGCCCTTCGTAGTACTGAAAGAGTGAATTTCCCGCCACTCCCCGCAGCCATTTGTCCAGTTCGCACGCTCGCATCACCCGCGGTCACCCCCAATATCACACGTTTCGGGCCGCGTTCATCACGGAGCTGTTCACGCAGGCAGGGCGGGTCAGCGGTGCGGTGTGACGACCGGCTGGAGACGGCGGGCGCAGGTGCCGCGGCCGCACGGCGCAGCTGCGGGCCTCGACTCACCGAACCCGGCGCCCGGTGATCGTCAAGGAGATCTCCGGCGTCTGCTTCGCCCTTGGCGCGATCGCCTGTCACAGGAGAACCGGCAAAACATGCCATCGCGGCCCATCAGGTCTGGCCGGCCCACCACTTCTGGCCGGCCTCGCCAAGCGTCGAGATCGGGTCGTAGTACGGGTACCGTCTGGCCGAACGCCGCTCACCACATCTCCGGCACGCCGTCGACGCGGAACACTCCGCCGCGCCACGGGCTCGGTCGAGGTGTGCGGCTGCATGTAGCCGCACACGTCGCGGCGGGGTGCACCGGGGCCGCAACCGAGTTCGGGGGCGGGGTTGCGGTACTGGTCTTCGACCTCCAGGGGATCAGCATGGTCACGATGTGGGGAAGTTGCACCCTCACCTCCTTCGGTAACCGAGCGGATCGGCGGGCGATACACCCACACCAGGAGGAATGCGAGGAACCGTCATGACGGAGCGGGACCTGACGAGCGGCGGAGCACAGGCGGTGCTCGGCTTGTCGGTGCTCGTGCTGCTGTCCTGCGCGGTGGGCAACGTGCTGCTCGCTGTCACCGAGTCGGTGTGGTGGCCGTTGTTCGCAGGCGTGAGCTGGTGGGGTGCCGCGGCCAGCGTAGTGATCCGGGCAACGGCGGCAACGACGTCCAGAGCGGGAACGCCCCGCGTGACACCGGCGTGGATGGCCGCAGAAGTTCCAGCTCGTCGCGGGTGAAGTACAGCCCACCGCCGCCCTCGTGCGCGAGTGTGCGGGAGTTACCCGCCAACCGCCTCGTTTTTGATGCCCTCCGGCGGAGTGGCGAGCCCGCGGGCCATCGCCGTCGCGTCAGCGCACAACACCGCGACGCCGGCGCGTTCGGTGTTGACGACAGTGCCGTACGTGTGACCCCTGCGCCGGTCCGCTTCTCCGGCACCAGCTGTGAGGTCCTCTGCCATGGCCTGGCAAGAGCCACAGGCCGGTCTGGGCACCTTGACGGCTCGGGTTCCCCGCCGTCGGTCGGGCCGTGGCGGTATCGTCACGCTTTTCGACTCGGTACAGGTATTGGTGCATGACTGACCCCGATGATCGCGCCGCAGCCGACACCACCGTCGCCGGTGTCGCTCGCCGCCTGTGGGGCGTCGAGCCCGCGCCTGCGATCCCGCGCTACTTAGATTCATCCGGTCAAGGCAACACTCTCGGCCGGTGTGTGAAATCCCAGGCACTTGCGGGGCCGATTGTTGAGTTTCGCGGCGATGGTGTCGAGGTCGTCCTGGCTGAACGTCGACAGGTTCGTCCCCTTGGGCAGATACTGCCGCAGCAGCTTGTTCGTGTTCTCGTTCGTGCCGCGTTGCCACGGACTACGCGGCGCGGCGAAGAACACGTCAACACCGGAATCGGCGGTGAAACGCTTGTGGGAAGCCAATTCCATACCTCGATCCCAGGTCAACGTGCCGTGCAGTCGGGGATCCATGCGGGTGTATGCCTCGGCCAGGGCGGGGACGACCACGGTGGTGTGGCGGCTGGCGAGCTTTACGACCGTGAGGAACCGCGACTTCCGGTCGACCAGGGTGGCGACCTGACTGTTGTTCGACCCGATCACCAGATCGCCCTCCAGGTGACCGAACTCGCTGCGGTCCTCCGCCGCCAGGGGCCGTTCCTCGATCGGACGGGCGTCAGTGATCTGGGAACGCCACTGGCCCTTTACAGTGTGCCGCCTGTTCTTCCGGATCGGGCGGCTCGTCCGCAGCCGCTTGGACAGCTCACGAGGCACCACCTTCCAGCGCGTGACGTAGACCGACCGATAGATCGTCTCGTGACTTAGACCGCATCTCGTTTGGGTGTGTTGCAAGGTAGGCTATATCGTTGATCAGCGATGAACGATGTGGAGAAGTGGTGCCCGGAGCCGTTGTGGCTGCTGGCGCAGCCGTTGCTGCCCGATGCGCC
>NZ_BAABBE010000026.1:0-122815 GCF_039537795.1 Lentzea roselyniae | reverse complement strand
ACAACAGGCCCAGCACATAAGCCCGCGCCCGCCTGCGGGTCTGGACCTGCACGAACCTGCCTGCGAACCGGGCGAACAGGTCGTCGAACCCGGCCCGCCACGCGTCCAGGTCTAAGATCGGCAACGCAGCCACCGTTTCGCTTCGAGTCCCAACACACCTCGAAGTTGATCACGGTGGCCGTCTCACGTCACCACGCCATCGACCAAGATCACGCCATGCGGCTGTAGTACTAGACCTCGTCGTGCGGGAGTGGACGGCGGCCTGTGTGGTCGGGACCGGCCCTGTCGTCAGCCCCCGCGGTAGAGGCCCAGCTCACGGCGGTAGCTCGCCAGGCCTCGGTCCCGGTTCATCTCGCAGTTCGCGACGACCGAGGAACGCCACAGCGTCTCGTCGTCCAGCAGGCTCACCGGAAAACCTTCGCCAGGCGAGCCATGCCCTCCGCGATCTCCTCCGGCGTGTTGGTGGTGAACGACATCCGGAACGTGGCGTGGTCCGGCGTGGTCGCGAAGAACGGCGCCCCCGGCACGAACGCGACGTCGTGGCGCAGCGCCTCATGCAACAGCTCGGCGCTGTCGACGTCATCCGGCAACCGCAGCCACACGAACATGCCACCGTCCGGATCGGTCCACGTCGTGTCAACGGGAACCGTGCCCGGCAGCGCCTCGATCATCGCATCGCGGCGCGCCCCGTACTCGACGCACAGCCTGGCGACGTGCGCGTCGAGGTCGTTGTCCTTCAGGTAAACCGCGGCGGCGGCCTGGTCCACTGTGGACGTGTGCAGGTCCGCGGCCTGCTTCACGATCACCAGCGTCCTGAGCAGGTCCTCTGGCGCCCGCAGCCATCCGAGCCGCATCCCGGGGGCGCCGATCTTCGAGAAGCTGCCCAGGTAGACGGTTCGATCACTGATGGATGCGAGTGGCGCGACAGCGGAACCCCGATACCGCAGCTCTCCGTAAGGATCGTCCTCGACGATCCAGAACGAGTGCTCCTCGGCCAGAGCGGCGATCTCCGCGCGACGTGCGGCGGACAACGTCCGGCCGGTCGGGTTCGCGAACGTCGGCACGAGGTACAGCATCGCCGGGCGTTCGGCTTCCACAACGGATCGCAGCGCCGCGGGATCCAGGCCGTCGGCATCACCGGCAACGGGCACGATGCGGGCACCGGCCATCTGGAAACACTGCAGCGCGGCCAAATACGTCGGCTCCTCCACGGCCACGACGGCGCCCGGTCCCAGCAGCGCGGTGGCCACGAGGGTCAGCGCCTGCTGCGAGCCGGTGGTGATCAGGACGTCCGAAGTGGGCAGACCGCGACCCGTCAGACGTGCGGCGACCAGCGATCGCAGGGCCTGGTTTCCTTCTGTGGGGGCGTACTGCAGCACTGAGCGGTCCCGCAACGCGATGTCGTAGGCGGTGCGCACACCGTCCAGGTCGAACAGTTCGGGGGCGGGAAGTCCACCCGCGAAGGAAATCACCTCGGGACGCGAGGTCAGCGCGAGCAGGTCGCGCACCGGAGAGCTTGCCACGGAGAGGGTGCGGTGCATGAACGCACGTTAATCGGCGCCGTCTCCAGCCGGACTCGGATTTTCTGTCGGTGGTCGTGGCTAGCGTGGCGGGCATGGACATCGAGACACGAGAAGACCAGCCCTACGCCGCGATCAAGGCCACGGTGACGCTCGAGACGTTCCCCAAGATCGCCGACCGTTTTCCCGAGGTCATGCAATGGCTCGCCGATCGCGAGTTACCGATCGCCGGAGCACCGTTCTTCCGGTACACCCGCGTGCGGGGCGAGGAGTACGAGGTGGAGGCAGGCATCCCCACCATCGCCGAGGTGCCCGCGGCCGGCGAGGTGTTCACGGCGACGCTGCCCGGCGGTCAGTACGCGGTGGAGGTGCACGAGGGCCACCCGGACGGGCTGATCGCCGTCACCGAGCGCATCCTCGCCGACGAGAGCCTGCGGTTCGACCGCGCCGGCGACGGCTGGGGTGTCCGGCTGGAGACGTTCTTCACCGACCCCGAGGTCGAGCCCGACCCGGCCAAGTGGACGACGGAGGTGGCCATCCGGCTCGCGGACTGAGCTCGCGCTTATATGCCATAGGAGCTATATTGCTGTCATGGCATCAACGTTCGCCGTGCTGGCCGACCGGAGTCGCCGGGAGATTCTCGACCTGCTGCGTGAACGCGAGCGGCCGGTCGGCGACCTCGTCGACCGGCTGACACTGACCCAGCCGACCGTCTCGAAGCACCTCAAGGTGCTGCGCGAGGCCGGCCTGGTCGAGGTGCGCACCGACGCCCAGCGGCGCTGGTACCGGCTCGCCCCAGGCCCGCTGGCGGAGGTCGACGCCTGGCTCGCGCCCTACCGGCGGATGTGGGAGCAGAGCCTGGACGCGCTCGAACGACGACTCGACGAGATCGAAGGGGACTGACCCGTGGACGCCGAACTGCAGATGATCGAGGGCAAGCCCGTCCTGCGCTTCGAGCGCAGGCTGCGGCACTCGCCGGAGAAGGTCTGGCGGGTGGTCACAGAGCCGGGCGAGATGAAGCACTGGTTCCCGGCGGAGGTCGAGATCGACGGCCGGACGATGCGCTTCACGTTCCCGGACGCGGCCCCTGTCGGCGCCGACGGTGGCGAGGGCGAGCTGCTCGAGTCCGACCCGCCGAAGGTCTTCGCGTTCCGCTGGATCAACGACGTGCTGCGCTTCGAGATCCTGCCGCGCGAGGACGGCTGCCTGCTGGTCTTCACCGCCGTGGTCACCAACAAGCTCTTCGTCGGCCGCGACGCGCCCGGCTGGACCACCTGCCTGGACGCACTGGTCGCCCACGCCGACGGCAGGAAGTTCGAGCCACCGACGGACTGGCTGCCGCGCATCGAGCACTACATCGCCAAGTTCGGCCTGGACGAGGGCACCGACGGGGCCGACGGCGTGCTGTTCGTCCGCGACCTGGCCTGGAAGCCACTCGACGAGGTCTGGCAGCTGCTCACCGAGGGCACCGAGAACGAGGTTCCGGTGCGCGCCGCCCACCCCGGCCTCACCCCGGGCAGGATCACGCGGTCCGAGGCGCCGCGCCTGCTGGAGTTCGAGTGGCTCCAGGACGGTGCGCCGAACGGCGTCGTGCGCTGGGAGTTCGAACACATCCCGTTGCAGGGCACCACTGTCACGCTGTTCCAGGAGAACGCCCACGGTCCAGAGGCCCTCGCCGCGTGGCACGTGCACCTGGAGTTGTTCTTCGCCGCCACGCAGGGCGAGATCCGCTGCCCGTGGCCTGCCGACCGCGAGGAGGAGCTCGCCAAGCGCTACGCCGAGCGGTGACTCACGCGTACCGCACCCGATCCACCAGGAATCGCCAGTCCGGCGGGCATCGGCGCCCGAACCGCCGCGCGCTCGCCCGTTCGTACTCGAGCACGGCCCGGCGCCGGGCCCGCGGGTCCGGCGTCAGGTCGTCGAGCTCGTCGATGTCGGCGGCGGTGAGCCGGACGTCGGTGATCCTCGCCGGGTCGAGCCGCGCGATCGACCACCAGCAGGTGGCGGCCGCGTAGTCGTAGCCGAGAGCGCGGAACTTCTCCTCCGCCACCAGGAGATCGCGGACGGCGCTCGCCTTGTCGCGGCTGCCGAGCGACAGTTCGGCACGGACCTGGTGCGACCGGGCCACGACCTCCGGATACGCGTCGGCCTCGATGACGTCCGTCACGAGTTCCTTGCCGTCGTTGTACTTGCGAGCGGCGTGGCACAGGCGCGCCCGCAGCACCATCAGCCAGGAGTACCTCTCGCCGCCGGGCGGCAGCAAGGCCTCCGCGGTCTTCGCCTTCTGCATCGCGACAAGGAGATCCGTGCGATCGCCTGACTGCTTGTACCGCGACAACCACCACTCCGCGCAGAGCGAGGCGCACATCCCGATCTCCTCGCTCGCACAGCCGGAGATCGTGCTGAACCGGTCGATCGCCTGCAGCAGCAAGAGCTCGCTCTTGCGCAGGTAGAAGTCTCGATCGAACGCCACGCCCTCGGCGGCCATGCGCAGGAACACCGTTGCGTGACATAGGATTCCGCGCGCCGCCGTGTAAACGTCACGGTACTTCTCCGCGATCTTCGTACCTTCTTCTGCCACCGCGGCCGCACGCACCAGGCGGTGCTCGCGCAGCAGGTACCACGCCTGCCCCTCGACGAGGATCTTCGCCTCCAGCGGCCCTTCCCCGCGCAGGCGTTCGGTCGCGGACAACGTGCGCAGGCACATCTCGGAAGTGCGCCGCACCAGGTCCACGTCGCCGTGCGCCTTGGCGGCACCCACGACCGAGTCGAACGACCTGGCGAGCTCGATGTCGCCCTCGCCGATCTCGACCAGCCGCGACGCCAGCGCGTGTGCGGCCGGCTCAGCGGGATCGAGATCTTCCAGGTCCCGCAGCATTTCCCGCACCGTCGGCGACGTCGTGGAGGGTTCCACGCTCATCGTCACACCACCTTCCACACCCCCCGCGCTCGTGAGCGCCTTCGCCAGCACCTCGATCCCGGCTCCGGTGTCCGGGTCGAAGGTGTGAATCACCAGCGGCTGCAACACCGCGGGCAACAGGTTCTTGTCGAACCGCGGTGGCACCACCGGCACGACACCGCACCGGTAGGCCTCGCTGTGGTGGTAGAGCTTGTGCCGCAACAGCCGCGCTTCGTACCGGATGCCCTTGCGTTCGACGAAGTCGTTGGACTCCAACGCTTTCAGGTAGTCCGGTGAGACGACCACGAGCACGGTCCGGTCGCGGAACCCCTCTTCCATCCACGACGTGATGGCCAACGGCCGGACGGAGAGCAGGTCACCGTCCCACCACACGTCGAATCCCCGTGACCGCAACCCCGCGACCAGCGCGGAGGCGACGGCACCGCCGTCGCTGTTGCTGTAGCTAATGAAGAGACCGTTCATGGCCACTCCCCCGCGTCGCGGCGAACCTGCGGGGAGACGGGGTGGGTCGTCTGGTGCTCATTTCGGGCCTCCTGATGGCGGGGTGACCTGTGGCCACCGATCACTCTGGATCGGTGAGGCGAGGCCAATCCCCGGGAAGGGCCCTGATGGCGGCAGTCAGAACTGGTCGAACGTCATAGGCTGACGACGGCGTTGTCCACTCGCCTCACTTTGCGCTGTGGTGTGCGTTGACGGCGTTGCCACCGGACGGGTGTCTGTTGGCGCAGGCACCCGTCCGACTCGAGCTGGTCAGCCTCCCAGGTGTTTGAGCCGCTCGTCGATGACGCGCGGCGTTTCGGTGGCGGGCAGTGCGAACTTCTCGAGCTGGAAGAAGTAGCGCAGGTACTTGCGCACGGCTTCCGAGTCGTCCTGGAGCAACGACGAGCCGTACAGCTCCTCCAGGAACAGCGAGTAGTCCTCCTCGTCCTCGCTGATCTCGAGGATCGAGAACGACCCCTTCATCGCGGGATGCAGACCCGCTCCGAAGGGCACGATCTGAACGGACATCTGGTCGGTCGCGGCCAGCTTCCTGATGTGGTCGAGCTGTTCGCGCATGATCTCGACACCGCCGACCACCCGGTGCAACGTCGACTCGTCGATGATGAAGAACATGTCCGGCCCATCGGGGCCGATCAGGTTCTGGCGGTGCATGCGGATGTCGACCCCTCGCTGCGAGGTCTGGGGATCTTCCCCTCCGGCCCTGTTGACCGCAGTCGCGTAGTCGCGCGTCTGCAACATGCCGGGAATCAGCAGGGTCTGCACGTAGCGGCAACGGATGGCCACCGTCTCGAGTTCGATGAAGTGCGCGAAACCCTTGGGCAGACCCCGGTACTTCGCCATCCAGGCAGGTCGCTTGGTCGCACGGGCCAGGTCGACCAGTTCCCCGACGCGCGTCGGCTCCGTGATCCCGTAGTGGAGCAACAGGGCCTTCAGATCGGTGACCGAGATACCGCTCTTGCCCTGCTCGATGCGAATGACCTTCGACGTGGACCAGTCGAGCGCTTCCGCGACGGAGTCCTGGGTGAGCTTCAGGACCTCACGGGCCTGCCTCAGCTCACCCAGCAGCTTCCGCTGCTGTGCGACGGGGTTTCCCTTAACTGACACGGTGCAGCGCTCCCTCTGCAGCATGCATGGAGTACATGCCTGCCACCATTCTGCCACCTAGCAACTTGAAAGCAAGTAGACTGACTGTAAGCAAAGTGATCGTCCTCAAATTGACATGTTTTACACCGCTAGGCGTCAAGACACCACATGCAGAGTCGAACAGGGTGCAGACAGACTTGAGGGAGTTCGCTCGACCGAGCGAACTCGCTAGTGGCGTGCGTTCAGAACGAAGCAACCACCAGCACGAAGGCAGACCACGCGGGCACGGAGAATCCGAGCAGTACCCCGGACCGATCTTTGCTGTCGCGAACCAGGACAGTGCTCCGCGCGTCTACGGCGAACTCGACACACGCGTCACCGTCGCCGCTGTAAGAGCTTCGGATCCACCTGAGCTCTGCCGCCATCGTCGCGCTCCCATCGCACGGGGTCCCCGACCGAACCCACCGTCCTCGGCCCGGCTCACCCGCGCGCACCCCGGGAGAGCGGCGGAGGGAACGCCTCCAACCCGACGAGGCCACAGCTCAGAATAGGTCCGCGATGTTGACCGCCGACACCGCCAGAGGTGCGCCAGGCAGTAGACAGAAAGGTGCCATTTCAAGGACACGCCGCGCGCGGAACTTGTTGGTATGACATGGAATCAGAGCGTGGCGAGCCGGTCAACGCCGAGACCGGTGATCAGTAGCCGCTCCTTGCGGTTGCCCGTCAGCCGTTGCGTCCAGTCGACGAACCCGCCGTCGCCGATCTCCACGCCGTCGCGGAAAACCTTGTAGCACAAGCCCTTGTAGTACCCGGTGCGCCGCGACGGGTCCGCGGGCAGGTCACCGCGCACCACCTCGAACCGGGGATCCAGCACCGTCACCCGCACCTCGACGTCCCCGCACGCCTCACGCAGGAACTCGACGTGTTCCTGAAAGTGCTGGCGCTCAAAGGCGAGCGACCCCCGGTCACGTCCGGCGGACACCGCGGCGAACAACGTGAAGTGCGCGAACCGGCCCGCGCCCTCGAACAGCTGCGCGCGCACCACCCGCTGCACCGCGGCGAGCCGCACGTCCTCACCCGAAGCCTGCCTGCGCACCGCGGCTTCGAGCGCCAGCGCGTTGGTGGTGTCGGCCGCGACCTCGGTGCCGCGGATCGTCGTCAGGACGTTGTTCTGGTCCGTCTCGGCGACCGCGGAACACGTCCCGAGCGGCACCACCGGCGCGAGTCCCAGCACCTCGAACGACGAGGGCAGCGCGTCCAGCAGCCGGTCCTCCGCCGCCCGCAGCACGCCGAACGGCACCGCGGCCGGCGCCACGAAACGGTCGGACCGGTACTGCCGCAGCACATCCGGCCCGGACAACTCACTCGCACGACGCCGCATCAGTGCGAGCAGCACGCTGGTGAGGTCGCTACCGCGCAACCGCGCCAGCCGCTCCAACGCCTCCTCGCCACCCAACGACCGCAGCACCCGCGTCAAGAGAGCCATGTTCACCATGATCCGCACAACGGCCAGTGGATTTCGCAAGCGCCGCAGTGGATCACCTGACTAGGGTCGCGGGCATGACCCGCGATCTCGGCGACGCCACCCGTTTCCTGCCCGGCGAGCTCGTCGTGGGCACGGACGCACGGATCCGGTTCGCCGACCGCGTCGAGATGATCCACCCGTGGGACGGCAGGGTGTTCTTCTCGGTCGAGATCACCGCTCCCCGGTTCGGCGCACGCCTCGACCGCGTCACGACCTTCGCGGACGGGCAGGCGCTCGCGGACTTCCTGGCCTGCCGCGAGGACGGGGAGTGGGTCAGCCTGAACCGCGACCTCGCCGTCACGGCGGGCCGCGACGAGCTGACGTGGCGGATCCAGACCGCCGGGTGCCGGGCGGAGGTCACCACGATCTGGCCGGCGGACCTCGCCGATCAGCTGCGCGAGTTCCTGATCGGCACCGGCACCGTGGACACCACGTCGATCAGCGAGGGCGGGCTGTGGGGACGGCGGGCGGCGCAACGGGCCGCGCTCGGCGCGAAGATGTCCCTGCCCGCCTGGCGAACCGCCGTCGCGCGCACGAAGATCAGCGAAGGCACGACAGTGCTCGACCTGGCGTGCGGCAGCGGTGAGTTCTGCGCTCTGGCAACGGAAGCAGGCGCGAGAGCAACCGGGATCGACGCGTCGCACGAGATGATCGAGCTTGCCCGGCGGACCGCGCCCGAGGCCGAGTTCCACGTGTGGCCACTGGGGCGGTTGCCTTGGGACGACGGCACGTTCGACGTCGTCACGGCGTTCAACGCGCTGTTCTTCGCGGCAGACCCCGAAACCGCGTTCGCCGAGGCGGTCAGGGTCAGCAGGGACCACGTGGTCGTGTGCGACTGGCACCCGGAGCACCCGAGCGACATCCTCACCGTCGGGCGGGCCGTCCTGGGATCAGGCGGACGCAGGCGCGCGAAGATGCCGGAACCACAGGAAGAACTCGCGATCGACATTCCTCAGGATCATCCCGACGAGGACACGATGCTGCGTGCCTTCCTGAGCACAGGCGGCTACCAGCGGCTCATCGAGAGCGAAGGTGAAGAAAGTGTCGCGGAGAAGATCAGGATTGCGGCTGAACCGTTCCGGACCGCGGACGGCGGTTATCGGTTCGCGAACAAGTACCTGATGTCCATCTTCCGCAAGAACCCCAGAATGTGAATCAAGCCGCGGCGAGGACCTCGTAGCCGGCTGTGGTGAGCGCTGCCGGCCCTGGACGTGCGCTGATCAGGCCCGCTGAGGTCAGGCGCAGGCCGACGAACTGGTCGGCGCAGCACAGGCCGTCGACGAGCAGTGAGCTTCCGGCGATCTCGCAACGGCCGTCGGCAACGGCTCTGAGAACCGCGCGGTCGCGGTGTGTGAGCGATGAGGCGGTCATCTTCTTCTCCTAGCGGTAAAGCTTCTACTTACTGATACGTCGAAGAAGAAGGCTTCGGTTCGACATCATCGCCGGAGAATTCCGCGCGTACCCCCAAAAGACGTACCGCACGGCCGTGTTCGAAGCGGTTCAGCACGGTCAGCGCGGCCTCCGCCAGATCGTCCGCGGACGACGTCGGCGCAGGCAGCTTCATCAAACGCACCTTCGTGAAGAAGGGCACGAAGCGCACCTTCACCCCCACCCGCACGACCGGGCGGCCCTCGGCGGCCACGTCCGCGGCCACCTGGCGGGCCAGCGCCACGACCTCGCGCCGGATGTCGTCGAGCGAGACGAGGTCCTGCTGATAGGTCTTCTCGTGGCTGCGGGACTTCACCACCCACGGCGTCGCGCTCACGACCGTGTCGCCCGCTCCCAGCGCCAGGGTCCGGTAGTACGGGCCCATCCGCGGGCCGAACCGCGCGGCCAGGGCGTCCGGCGACGCAGCTGCCAGGTCCGTCACCGTCGAGAAGCCGAGCTCGGCCAGCTTGCGCTCGGTCTTCGCGCCGATGCCCCACAACGCGGACGTCGGCCGGTGCCCCATCACCTCGACCCAGTTCGCACGGGTCAGCTGGAACACGCCGGCGGGCTTGCCGAAGTCGGTCGCGAGCTTGGCGCGCAGCTTGTTGTCGCCGATGCCGACCGAGCAGTGCAGCCCGGTCGACTCGAGCACCGCGGCCTGCAGCGACCGGGCCAGCTCGAAGGGATCGTCGACGGAGGCACCGACGAACGCCTCGTCCCAGCCCATCACCTCGACGACGACCGGGAACGACCTCAGCACGGCCATCACGTCCGCCGACGCCGCCTCGTACAGGGCGTGGTCGGCAGGCAGGAACACAGCGTCAGGCAGCTTCTTGAACGCGGTCCGCAACGGCATCCCGGAGCGCACGCCGAACTCGCGCGCCTCGTAGGAGGCGGTGGCGACGACCGCGCGCTCGGTCGGATCGCCGTTGCCGCCGACGACCACGGGCCTGCCGCGCAGCGACGGATCGCGGAGGACCTCCACCGCCGCGATGAACTGGTCGAGGTCCACGTGCAGGACCCAGTCCGCCATGCTGGACAGTATGAAGCGGTCGGCGGGAATCCTGCTCTTCAGGCGAAACGAGCAGCTGGAGGTCCTTCTCGGGCACATGGGCGGCCCGTTCTGGGCCCGCAAGGACGCCGGCGCGTGGTCGGTGCCGAAGGGTGAGTACACCGACGACGAGACGCCGGAGGCGGCGGCGAGGCGAGAGTTCGAGGAAGAGCTCGGGCTCCCGGTGCCCGAGGGCGAGCTGATCCCGCTCGGCGAGGCCAAGGGCTCCGGCAAGGTCATCACGGTGTGGGCACTGGAGGGCGACCTGGATCCGGAGGCCGTCACGCCGGGCACGTTCGAGCTGGAGTGGCCGCCGAAGTCGGGTCAGCGCAAGACGTTCCCCGAGGTGGACCGGGTGCGGTGGTTCAGCGTGGAAGAGGCGAGCGCGAAGATCGTCTCCGCGCAACGCCCCTTCCTCGACCGGCTCAGCTCCAGATGAGGCTCGCCCACTCCGGGTGATCGATGAACGGGTTGCGGTTGCGCTGGTAGTTCTCGTAGATCATCTTGTTGCGCCGCTGCTCGAACGCGTCCACCGGGTCCTCGGCGTGCCACTGCAGCAGCACCGACAGCTTGCCGTGGTAGGGCGCGGTGCCGTTGGACACGGAGTTGTTGAGTTCCAGGTTCGCGAAGCCGTCCGTGCCCTCGTAGCGCACAGCCATGTAGAACAGCATGCGTGCGACGTCGCCCTTCACGGCGTCACGCGGCTCGAACGAGTCGCCGTCGGCGAAGCTGCCCGATGCCTCGCTGACCGCCGAGCCGCCGTTGTCGAAGTCCAGGTTGCCGCGCGCCGCGTTCACGGACACGTCCTCAGGGCGCAGGTGGTGGATGTCGGTGCCCGGACCGGTGGCCGTGCCGAAGTCACCGTGCGACTTGGCCCAGACGTGCTCGCGGTTCCAGTCGTCGGCGCCGCCTCCGTTGGTCGACTTCGGCTGCGAACGGCCGCTGTACAGCAGGATCACGTTGTTCGAGTTGTTCGGATCCTCGTCCGTCACCTTCAGCGCGTCCCAGACCGCCTCGTAGCTCAGCTTGGTCTGGTCGCGGATGATGCTGTTCAGAGCGTTCTTCAACGCCGAGCCGGTCTTGTTGCAGGCCGCCGCGTAGTAGCCGGTGCAGGCCGGTGGTGTTGTTGTCGACGAGGTGGGCGGGGCCGACGAGGTGGGTGTCGCGCTGGTGAACGCGAACGCCGTGGACGAGACCAGGCCGGGATGCGAGAAGTACGAGCTCAACGAGCCCGTGACGTCGATCCGCCTGCCCAGCAACGACGGGTTGGACCTGAGCCCCCACGAAGCGCGGAACGCCGTCGGGATCTGCACGTAGATCATGCGCGACGTGCCGGTCTCGGACGCCGAGTCGGCCAGCGCGAGCGCGTAGTCGCTGGGGTAGTTCGAACGAACGACCGTGTTCGTGGCCGTGGGCTGACCGACGACGTACCCGCTCACGGTCGCCGACGACCCGTTCTGCTGACTGATCGCCTGAGCAACGGTGAGCGGAGCTGCTGCGGAAGCGGCGGTCGACCCGTACAGGCCGACCGCCGCCAACAAACCGATGATCAACGCCAGTGGACTCCACCGCGCCATTTGCTCTCCCCGATCGTGTGAATGTTTCGCACACAATCAGGTGCAATGGTCAACGCGCGGTAAACGCAGTGTCACGGCACCAGGACGACCTTGCCCGTGGTCCTCTTCGACTCGACGAGCTCGTGCGCCTTCGCGGCGTCCGCGAGCGGCACCACGTGGTCGAGCTGCACCTTGACCTGCGGCAACGCCTCCAGATCGGCGCCGGAGGCGGACACGCTGCCGAAGAGCTCGAACCGGATGCCGAGGTCGGCAGCTCGGTCAACGTCAAAACCCGGGTTGCCGGGAATGGTCGACACGAGCACGCCGCCGGGCTTCAGCACCTTGGCGGACCGCTCGGCGTACTCACCGCCGACGAGGTCGAACACCACGTCGACCGGCTCGATCTCGGTGAAGTCCTGGTGCCGGTAGTCGACGACCTCGCCGGCGCCGAGCGAGCGCACGAAGTCGTGCTTGGCCGCGGAGGCCGTGCCGATCACGTACGCGCCGCGCGCCTTGGCGAGCTGCACCGCCACGTGCCCGACGCCGCCGGCCGCCGCGTGGATCAACACGCGCTGACCGGCGGAGACACCGCCCCGCCCGAGAAGCGCCTGCCACGCCGTGAGCGCCACCAACGGCAGCGCGCCCGCTTCCTCGACGGTCAGCCACGAGGGCCGGCGGGCGAGGTCGGACTCGTCCGCCACGACGTACTCGGCGTAGCCACCGCCCGTGCCGGGGAAGGGAAGCATCCCGTACGCGTCGTCGCCGGCCGCGAACCCCCGCACGCCCTCACCGGCCTGCTCCACGGTGCCCGCGACGTCCCAGCCCAGCGTGAACGGCGGCTCCCCGAGCGCCGGGAACCCGCCGGCCCGGATGTAGGTGTCGACCGGGTTCACACCGGCCGCGCCCACCTTGACCAGCACCTGACCCGGTCCTGGCACGGGCTTCGCGACTTCCGCGACCTCCAGCACGGACGCGCCCCCGACGGTCTTCTGCGTGATGACTCGCATCTTGATCCCCTTCGATGTTCTCGATGCTGATCATCTTGCAGTTAGCGCCAACTTTTAGAAAGTAGGCACTTCTGAGTAACTAACTCTCCCTCAGGTAGAGATCACGAAGCAGGGCGATCTCCGCGCCGTGGTGGATCACCTCCCGGTTGATGTGCAGCACCAGCGTGGCCATCGGCTCCTCGGCGAACGGCCCTTCCGCCGGACCGACAGCAAGCGAGAGATCCGCCTTGCGCGCACCGTCCATCCACGCCGCATAGGCGTCGTCCAACTGCTTCAACGCCTCGTCCGCGCTCAGCGCGTACTGCCACGTCCTGTAGTCGGCGGACGGGCCACCGAAGTGTGAGGCCGTGCGCATGTTGAACACGCCCACGATGATGTGCGCCATTCGCCACGCGATCGTGGTCACCGGCTCCGGCGAGGGCAGCGGGAGCTCCCAGTCGATCGAGCCGTCCCGCCGCACCGTCCACACGTCGGACACGGGCTCCCAGAAGTACTCGTCGTCGGTCAGGCCCTCCAGCCGCGGCCGCAACTGCATCTGCCAATGCCAGTCGAGCTGGTCCGTCAACTGCTTGTTCCAGTCCATGCCGGCGACGGTAGGCCCGACTGCGGACAACCACTGTCCTGAAACTAATAAACCGAGCGCTCGGTCTAGTATTGAGCACATGACGACTGTGCAGGAGACCGCGGCGGTCCGGTACGGCATCTGGGTGTTGTGCCCGGTGCTGGGAGCGGCTGTGGTGTGGGGGCTCAAGCTGGCAGCCGTGTGGATCACGACGTTGAGGTGGTTCCCGTTTCAGGGCGTGTTCGAGCTGGTCACGGACATCCCGGAGCCGTGGGTGACGATCGCGGCGCTCGCCGTGGGCGCACTCGGCGGCGGGGTGCTCGCTCTGTTGTGGGCCGCCGAGATGATGTCGGTCGAGGTCTCACACGACCGCGTCAGGCTGAAGAAGAACGACAAGATCTTCGACTTCGGCCGCAACCAGATCGAGTCGGTGTTCACCGAAGGCAAGCAACTCGTGCTGCTGTCACCCAGCGGGGCCGAGCTCGCCCGCGAGAGTTCGGACCTGAGCAGGGCCAGGCTCGAACAGGCCTTCACCGGCCAGGGCTACCGGTGGCTCGACGCGGACCCGTTCGCGGACGACTACCGCATGTGGGTCGAGCACGCGCCCGATCTTCCGGCGGACGTGAACGCCCTGTTCACGGCGCGGCGGAAGGCCATCTCGAAGTACGAGCACGAGGAGGCCGCAGAATTGGCGCGGGAGATCCGCAAGCGCGGAGTCTGCGTCAAGGACGAGAAGAAGAGGCAGTACTACAGGTGCGAACGGTAGATCCGGTCAAGCACGCCGCGAAGAAGCGCCACATCACCGACACGGCCGCGGGCCTGTTCGCGGAGAAGGGCTTCGATCGGACGACCGTCGCGGACATCTGCAAGGCCGCCGACATCAGCACCGGCAGCCTGTTCCACTACTTCCCCACCAAGCGGGCGATCTTCCGCGAGATCTTCGAGCAGGACGGCAAGGACAACGCGGAGATCCTGGCGCGGGCCGGGGAGCTGAGCCCGTGGGACGGCGTGCTGATGGTGATCGACCACCTGTGCGTGCCCGCGCTCGACCGGTCCGTGGCCGGGCTGGTGCTGGAGGTCGTGGCGCAGGCGAGCCGTGATCCAGAGCTGTGGGAGCTGGTCGCCCGCAACGAACAGGCGGTGCGCGACGAACTGGCCGTCCTGCTGCAGCGGGCGCACGACGCGGGCCAGATCAAGCTCCCGGTGAGCGCTCGGACGGCCGCGACCTGGGCGCAGGGTCTGGTCGACGGCCTATACGGCAGGCTCGTCGACCCGGACTTCGACGCGACCGCTCAGGTGAGCACCCTCCGGTTGATCCTTTCCCGGTTCGTGGGTGCTCAAGCACCATGAGGACATGGCCTACGACGTCGCCGCGGTCCGCGCCCACTTCCCCGCGTTGCGCGAGGGTGCCGCGCACTTCGACGGACCCGGCGGCTCGCAGACGCCGGACGTCGTCGCCGACGCGGTCAGGGAAACCCTGACCTCGGCGATCGCCAACCGCGGCAGCGTCACTGCCGCCGAGCGCAGGGCCGAGGAGATCGTCCGGACCGCGCGCCGCACGATGAGCGAGTTCCTCAACGCGGGCAGCATCGTGTTCGGGCGCAGCATGACCCAGCTGACCTACGACATCTCCCGCACGCTCGCGAAGAACTGGCGGCCCGGCGACGAGATCATCGTGACCAGGCTCGACCACGACGCCAACGTCCGGCCGTGGGTGCAGGCGGCCGAGTCGGCACGGGCCACGGTGCGCTGGGCGCCGTTCGACCGCACCACCGGCGAACTGCCCGTCGAAGCGGTGACGAACCTGCTGTCCGACCGCACCCGCGTCGTCGCGATCACGGCGGCGTCGAACCTGCTCGGCACGCGTCCGGACGTGGCGGCGATCGCGGCGGCGGCGCACGAGATGGCGGCGTTCGTGTACGTCGACGGCGTGCACTACACACCACATCTACCGGTCGACGTCGAGGCGATGGACGCGGACTTCTTCGTGTGTTCGCCGTACAAGTTCCTCGGCCCGCACCTCGGCGTGCTGGCGGCCGCGCCGGAACTGCTGGAGACGCTGCGGCCGGACAAGCTGCTGCCGTCGACGAACGCCGTGCCGGAACGGTTCGAGCTGGGCACGCTGCCGTACGAGCTGCTGGCGGGCACGACCGCGGCGGTGGAGTTCATGCGCGGCCTCGACGGGCTGGAGGAGCACGAGTCCGGGCTGCGCGACCAGCTGGAGGCGGGCCTGCGCGAGCTCGGCGTGCGGATCTACAGCAAGGCGTCCGCGCGCACTCCGACCGTGCTGTTCTCGGTCGACGGGCTGGAGCCGGCCGAGGTGTACCGCAGGCTCGGAGCCGAGGGTGTCAACGCGCCCGCTGGCCACTTCTACGCGATCGAGTGCTCGCGGTGGCTCGGCCTCGGCGACAAGGGCGCCGTGCGGGCCGGCATCGGGCCGTACAACGACGAGTCCGATGTGGACCGTCTGCTCAAGGCCGTCGCGAAACTCAGATGAACAGGATCAACCCGACGTAGGCGATCCCGACGAGCACGCTGATGTTGAGCTTGCGGCCGACCCGCTCGCCGGGGTGGTCGGCGATCAACGACCGTGCACGGGCCCACATCAGCTTCTCGCCCGCCTGCCGGTCCGGCAGGTGCGGTGTTGTGATCACGTCGCCGTGCGGGCCGAACGCGAGCATGAGCTGCGGACCGGCGCGACGGACACCGTGCAGCTGCGCCCACGGCACGCGGTAGGTCCAGATGCCGGTGTAGAGCACGACCGAGCGGTGGTCGAAGCGCAGCAGCGGCTGGAACCGTGTCACCGCGGCCAGCACGCACTGCACGCCGATCAGGCCGACGACGAACAGGTCCGGGTACTGCTTCAGCACGATCAGCGCGCCGGCCGCGCCCAGCAGCAGCAACACGCCCTCGGTCCGTCGCCGGTCACCCGGCCACATCGCGTGCGGCAGCTCGACGGGCGTACCGGCGGTGACCGGCTCACCCGGAAGATGTGCACTGTGGACGGTGTGGCGCGGGCGCACCCGGCTGAGCGTGCTGGTGGCCACGACCTCCCCCTCGACCAGGAGCGCGACCTGACCGCCGTGGTGCCACTCACCCGCGACGAGGATCTCCGCGGGCTCGAGCCTCACCGGCGGGTCCTCCTCACCGCGCCACACCCGGCCGAACTGCTCGGTGTCGTGGTAGAGCGGCTCCTCAAGCCCGAGGTCGGCGAACGTGGTGATGGTCGCGATGTCGTCCTTGTTGTGCCGCAACAGGATCCGCCGCTGGCCGACGGGGTGGGCCTGCAGCCGGACCGCCTTCACCGGACCGGTCCACAACGCGCGGCGGCGACGTTCCCGCGCGGCCAGCAGGATCGCGAGGAACACGGCCGCGCCGCCCAGCGCCAGCCACCAGGTGAAGTCCTCGGGCTCGCTCACCATCTGCACCCACGCGCCGTCCTCCAGCATCGGGACCTTGTCGCCGACCTGGTACTCCTCCGGCGCGAGCGGATGGAGTTCGATCCGCCGGCGGCCGGGCAGTTCCACCCACACGTCGTAGGTGTCCTTGACCTCGACGACCTCGGCATCAACCCGGCTGGCGTTCGCGACGTGCTGCGCGACCTCGTCGTTCCTGAGGTCGTACTGCACGAACGTCAGGAACCCGAACACCACGAGCAGCACGGCGACGATGCGCAGAACTCCGCGTTGCGGCGGCATGTCCGGCAACGACACGAGGGCGTCACCCGCCGCCGCGTGCTGGTCCGCGCGTGACCTGATCGTCCATGCCGCAACGATCGCGCACGCGACGGCGTACAGCCCGAACGGAACGTTGGTGGGTGCCGAGGGGTCGAACACGATGTCCAGCACACCGAAAGCCACGCCCATCGCGCAGCCGGTGAGCACACGGCCGAGCAACAACAGCAGCGGTGTGGCCAGCCACGGCACCATGGCGATCGAGAAGAACGGGTTGGGCTCGCAGGGCTGCGCGACCGTGCACGGCGCACCGCTCCCGCTCAGGGCGAAGTAGAAGGCGACGACCCAGCCGCCGACGAGCCCGACCTTGGTCACCCACCACGGAACCGCGGCCGCCTGCCACCGCTGGACATCCATAGAGCGGATCATGACACGCCCATTGCTCCGAACGGTGTGATTCCGGCACAACAAAACGGGTATCCGCAGCTCAGAACCTAGGAGGTGGACACATGCTGGCCATCATCGCCGCAGTGGCATTCGGGCTCGCCCTGATCCTCGACCTGGCGAAGGCAGCGCTCGGTGGAGTGATCACCGTCAACACGCTGGTGGTGCTCGGGCTGCTGCTCCTATCCCTGCACCTCGCCGGTGTTGGTTCCAGCACGCGTTCCTGGAGCTGGCGCCGTGCCCGCAGGTAAGACTGTCGACCGCCCCACCAGGCTGCCGAAAGGCGCCTGGTGGGGCGTTCTCAAACGGACGGTCAAAGAGTTCAACGACGACAACCTGACGGACTGGGCGGCTGCGCTCACCTACTACGCGGTGCTGTCGTTGTTCCCGGGCCTGATCGTCCTGACGTCCGTGCTCGCACTGCTCGGCGAAACGACCACGCAAGAGCTGATGAAGTACGTCGACCAGGTCGCGCCGGGCGAGGCCGGTGAGCTGGTGAAGACCTCCATCGAAGAGCTGCAGAGGGGCCAAGGCGCCGCCGGGCTGCTGGGCATCATCGGCCTGCTGACGGCGTTCTGGACCGCGTCGGGCTACCTCGGCGCGTTCATGCGCGCGTGCAACGCGGTCTACGACGTCGAGGAGGGCAGGCCGTTCTGGAAGACGGTGCCGCTGCGTCTCCTGCTGACACTGGGCTCGGTGGTGGTGATCTCACTGACGCTCGGGGCGCTCGTGCTGACGGGTGGCGTCGCGGACGCGGTGGGCAATCTGCTGGGACTGGGCGACACCGTCGTCACCGTGTGGGACATCGCGAAGTGGCCGGTCATCCTGCTGCTGGTGGCGCTCGCGTTCGCGGTGCTCTACTGGGCCGCGCCGAACGTGCGGCAGCCCGCCGTCCGCTGGGTCACGCCCGGCAGCCTGCTCGCGATCGCGCTGTGGGCGCTCGCGACCGTCGGTTTCGCGATCTACGTGGCGAACTTCGCGTCCTACAACAAGACCTACGGCTCGCTCGGTGGTGTGATCGTCTTCCTGGTGTGGCTGTGGATCTCCAACATCGCCGTGCTGCTCGGCGCCGAGTTCGACGCGGAGCTGGAGCGCGGCCGCCGGCTCGCGCAGGGCGAGAAGGACACCTCAGCCGAGCCGCGTGATCTCCCCGGGTAGTTCGGCCTCGACCGCCGTCCACACCCCGCCCGGTCCCGGCTCGATGCGCTCGCTCATGCGACCGCCGGGTACGAGCACCCACAGCTGGTCCTTGGTGGACAGCCACACCACGCCGATGCCGTCGGCGCGGTAGCTGGTGGCGTACTCGTACGACTTCTGGAAGATGTCACCGCCGTCGTGATCGGTGATCCGCACACCGCTGGAACCCTCGGCGTGCGCGATGAACTTCCCGCTCGGCGACGTCTTGGGCGCGCCGGGGCGGGCGAACCGGTCCTCACCGTCGCCGCCGCAGCCGGTGAGGACGAGCAGGAGGGCGACAACCGCCGCCAGGAGCCTCATGCCGGCTCGGAACGGAAACCGCAGTGCGTCATGCCGCCCAAAGTAGCCAGTGCCGCGACCGCCAACCAACGCCGCGTCTTCCGGCGCTCAGCAGGATGCCTCGCACCCGTCCGAACGTCGAAATACGGGGCGCAGGTTGCCGGTCGCGGCACTAGCGTGATCGTCCGTGTGGGACGTTCTCGAACAGTTTTACGACTCTGTGCCCCGACCGGGATCTCGCGTTGAGGATCACGGCGAGCTGGTGCTCTTCGTCCAGGCCGGCAACGGCTATCCGTACTACGCGCGGCCGCGGTTCCCCGGCGGGCGGCCGACGGTCGCGGACGTGGTGAAGATGCGCGAACGCCAGCGCGAGCTCGGCGTGCCCGAGGCCCTCGAGTGGGTGCACGAGACCACGCCGGACCTGTACGACGCGGCGATCGCGGCCGGTCTGGAAGTGCTCCGGGCGCCGCTGATGGTGCTCGACCCGGAGCAGCTGCCGGAACCGCACCCGCACGTGCGCGTGCTCGGCACGCGGCCGGCCGAGGTGTCGGTGGTGGCGGAGCTGGCGTTCTCGTCGCCGGGCACCGCGCCGGGCGAGGCCGGTACCGCGGAACGGGACGCGGCGCTCGCGGAGGCCGTCCCGCTGAGCACCCGGCACCGCCACGCGGTGGCCGACCTGCCAGGCGAGGGCGTGCTGGCGGTGGGCACCGCGCAACGGGCGGGTGATGTAGTGGAGATCGCGGGAATCGGCACGTTGCCGGCGGCACGGCGACGTGGCCTCGGTGGTGCGGTCACTGCGGAGCTCGCGCGGGATGCCCTGGCACGGGGCGCGAAGCTCGTGTTCCTGTCGGCGGGAAGCCCGGAGATCGCGCGGGTCTACGAGCGTGTCGGGTTCAGGCACGCCGGAACGGCCTGCATCGCGTCACCAGTCGTGGGCTAGTTCGCCGTCTCTGGGCATCGGTACGCGAAACAGGCAGCCAACGCACGGCATTCCGGACGGCTGGGCGAGCAGTTCGGCCTCGCCGCGGTGGATGAGCTCGCCGCAGTACGCGGTCATCGCGAGCGGTGTGCTGTCGTCGTCGGGCATGGGAACGAGGTGGCACGTGCGTTGTGTCTCGCCTACGACACCCGCACGCTTGCGGACCAGCAACACAGGCATGCGCGCTTCCGTTCGCCCTTGAGTGCTCATGCCTTCACCTCGACGTCGTCGACCACACACACGACGGCGTGCGTGGTCGCGTAGAACTTGAGCCGGTACGGGCCCGCGTTCCGCTCTGCCACTGCCGCGCAGAACTTCTCGGCGCTGACCTCGTCCGAGCGCGGCGTTCGTTCGGCTAGGTCGATCACACCTAGATCGTGCGGGGAGCGCCCGGAAATGGGGAGGGTCGCAGACCAATTGCGGGTCGCGTATGCGGAACTCGCATACGCCTTACCGCAGCTGGGTGACCTCGGCGGTGAGTTCGGCGATCGCGGGCGTCTCGTGCCACGGGCCGAGCTTGGCCAGCTCGGTCACGATCAGCTGGGAGCCTGTCGCACGGGCGAGGTCCAGTGCCGTGAACCCGAAGCCGACCGCCTGCTCCACGTCACCGCTGGCGGCGTACGCGTAGGCGAGCTTGGCCGTGTGCACGCCCTGCTCCCACTGGCAGATGCGGCCCCACCTGGGCATGAGCTGCGTGTACGCGGTGATCGCCCGGCGGTGGTCGGCGAGGTCGACCATGCTGGCGGCGCGCTGGATCTCCACGTGCAGGTCGGTGAAGCAGTAACCGATGGAGTACTCGTCGCTCTGCGGCCGTTCCACGCTCAACGCCAGCGACTGCGCGAGGTCGAACCGCGGCATGCACGCGTCGTAACCCGCACGTGCGAGGCCTCGTGCTTCCTGCCGCAACGCCATCGCGCGCACGATCGGGCTCACGCCGGTCTCGCGCTGGGCGGCGCGCGCCAGGCCGATGACGCGGTCGTCGTCGCCGTCGACCTCGGCGAGCTGGCTCATCCGCACGTAGCAGTACGCGACGACATCCCTGTCGTCCGCGGCCTGACCCTGCTCGAGAGCCCTGGACGTCCACGCCCCCGCGCCGCGCAGGTCGCCGATCTCCTCGTGCAACCAGCCGTAGAACTCCGCGTACATCGCACCCGTGCCGAGCAACCGCCGACGGATCTCCCCGCGCGCGTTGCGGCGCAGTGCGTCGATGAAGTCGTACATGTTGCGGACGGCGGGCATGAGCGCGCCGGTGCCACGCCAGTTGTGCGCGTCGTTGACGATCCGTCGCAGCACGAGCAGCTGGCTCACGGCGTCGTTGGCCAGCACGCCGTCGCCGTTCGCACCGAAGGCAGCGGAGGCGCACAACGCCATCAGCGCCTTGCCCTCCATGCCCACGACCAGGTCTTTCGCCACGGCCTCCAGCCCGCCGGCGCCCAGGCTCCTGGCCTCACCCGACCGCATCGGCACGGTGCGGTCGGTCAGGCCGAGCAGGTGGGCGGGGATGCCGAGCAGCCGCTGCATCGTCCTGAGCACGCGCAGGTCGTAGGCGATGTTGCTGCCGGCTTCCAGGCGCGAGATCGCCGACTGCGAGAACCCGGCGAGCGTGCCCAGCTCGTCCTGGCGCAGGCCGTGCGCCCTGCGCGCGATCGCGACCACGGCGCCGGGTGACTCCGCGGCGACCGCGTCCCGCACTTCCTTCGACTCCCAGATGGCGGGCGGCAGCACCGGCAGCGGCCCGTCCGGGACGACGACGGCGTTCTTAGCTGGGTTGCTCAACCTCAACGCCTCCCGCGTTCACCACGCATCATGCCGGTCTTGCCGAAATCGCGCTTCCTCCATCTCAACTGGGCCGGCACCGACTATCCTGCGCGCGTGATCAAGGACTTCGGGGCTGGTGTCGCACTGCTGCTGCGCGGGTTCAGGCTGGTGTTCAGCTCGCCGAAGCGCGTGCTCGTCGGGGCGTTGCCCGCGGTCATCACCGCTGTGCTGATGATCACCGGCTGGGTGCTGCTCCTCACCCACATCGACTCGATCTCCGGGTGGCTGACGGGTTTCGCGGACTCGTGGAGCGATACCTGGCGCAACGTCGTCGAGGTCGCCGTCGGAATTTCGGTGATCGCGGCGACACTCGGCCTGAGCGTGCTGCTGTTCACCGCGATCACGATCATGATCGGCGGCCCGTTCTACGAGTACATCGCAGAAGAGGTCGAGGACGAGCTCGGCGGCGTGCCCGGTACCGAGCAGGTCGGCTGGTGGCGCGGGTTCCTGGTCGGGCTGCGCAGCACGATCCTGCTGGTCGGCACGTCGATCCTGTTCGCGATCCCGCTGTTCTTCTGCGGGTTCATCCCCGTCGTCGGGCAGACCGTGGTGCCGGTGCTCGCCGTGTGCATCAACGGCTACCTGCTGGGCATCGAGCTGACCGGCATCCCGTTCACGCGGCGCGGCAAGTCGTTCAAGCAGCGCAGGCAGGTCCTCGCGACGCGGCGGGCGATGGTGCTCGGGTTCGCCGTCCCCGCGTACCTGCTGTGCCTCGTCCCGCTGGCCGCGATCGTCGTGCTCCCGGCGGCGATGGCAGGCGGCACGGTGTTGTCGCACCGCCTGCTCACCGGTGACCGCTCGGCCGCCTAGAAGGGCAGCCAGGCCTGCTGCGCCAGGCCGCTGCGGGCGTTGACCTGCACGCCCGACGCGGAGATCGACCACAGCTGGTCGCCGATCACGATCGTGCGCCTGGCTCCGCCGTGGTTCTGCCCGCTCGCCGGCTCGACGATCTTGCCCGTCTCCCGGATCTGGTTGCCCTCGACCCGCAGCACCAGTGACGACGCCTCGAAGTTCGTCTTGTACTGCGTCACCGGGATGACCAGCGTGCCGTCGGGCGGCCAGTACAGGAACGCGTGCGGGTCGAACTGGGCCTCGGAGTTCGAGCCCGGCAGGTGGTGCTGCGCGAGCCGTTGCGGTGCCGCGGGGTTGCTCACGTCGAACAGCGACACCTGCGTTCCGGTGGTGCGGCCCTGGTCGGTGGCCTCCTGACCGACGCCGATCAGCTTCCCGTCGCCCGCGGGGTGCAGGTAGGCGGAGTAGCCGGTGATCTTCAGCTCGCCCATCACCCTGGGCTGCCTGGGATCGCTCAGGTCCAGTGTGTAGAGCGGGTCGGTCTGCCGGAACGTGACGACGTAGCCCATCTTGCCGATGAAGCGCACGCTGTAGATGCGCTCGCCCTTGCCGAGCCCGCCGATCTGACCTTCCTTGGTCAGCTGGTTCCCGTTGCGGCGCAACGTGGTGACGAAGCTCTCCGACGGCGGCGGTTGCTGCTGTGGCGCGATGTCGCCGGGCATGCGCCAGCAGCAACGGATCTCGGTGCCCGTCGTGGTGGCGACGCGCAGCACTCCGTCGTGTTCGGACAACGAGTACTGGTTCAGCAGCGTGCCGTTGACGTCACCGGACGCGACGTGCTTCGGCGGGCCCGCCTGGCTGATGTCGAACTGGTGGATCGCCGTGGTGATCGGGCGCTGCACCGGTGGCTTGCCGGGGAGTTCCGGCAGCAGGCGGTGGTCGTCGGCGATGTAGAGGTTGCGGTCGGTGCCGTAGACCGTGTCACCGTCGGCCACGATCGACACCGGCTGGCCGGTGCCTAGCTGTCCGGACAGCTCGAACGTGAGCACGGTCAGCATCGACGTCGCCGAGTGCACGGCGGGGTGGCTGATGTTGGGGCAGTCGACCAGGGTTCCGCTGGACTTGGCACCGTTCTGGTCCAGCTCGTAGCGCGGCAGCCACGAGGTGATCGGCTCGCTCTGCAGGATCTCCTTGTTGCGGCGCAACGCTCCCGCTTCGTTGGTCGTCATGTCCGGGTAGACCCACTGCAGCCGCGGCTGCGAGCGGACGACGACGCGGGCGGTGCCGCCGATCTGGCGGGCGTCGAGGTAGAAGCCGTCGGTCTTGAGGCTGCCGATCTGCTTGAGCGCCTTGAGGTCCACGAGCAGGATCTCGGTGGCGCTGTCGAACACCGGCATCGTCGGTTTGCCGCGCTCGAGGGCAATGGCGTCGGTGTGGCCGACGATCACCAGCGCGCGGTCACCGGCGACGAGGAGCTGGGTGGCGTGGCGGTTGCCGATGTCGACCGTGCCCGTGATGGTCCTGCTCGCCACGTCGACCACGCGCAGCTTGCCGTCCGCGACGGAGACGACGCGCTTTCCGTCCGTCTTCACGATGTCCGGCTCGTCGACGCCCTGTTCGTGGACGTTCGTCGTCGAGTGCCCCTGCTGCTGCGTCGGAGGCGTGGCGGCCTTCTGCTCCGCATGGCTCCGCTGCGGGGTGCCTGCGCTCAGGTCCGTCGCCATGCCTTCACCGGCGGCGAAGATGTCGGGGCCGCCCCCGATGCCGTAGGCGGTGACGTACGGGGCCATGGCGCGGCGCAGTTCGGCCACCGCGTTGTCGCACGAGTCGAACGCGACGAGACGCACCGGCCCGTAGTCCACGACCGGTGGTGGTGCGAGGGTTTCGTCCCTCACCGCGGAGCTCACACACACTCCGGCGACGGCCAGCACGGCGGCGCCGGCCAACAGCTTTCTGCCGTTCATGCCACCAGGACGGAAACAAGGCCGGGAAGGGTTGCGCGCCGTCCGCGACAACCCTTCCCGGAGGTGGTGCTAGGAGTTGATCTGCGCCTGGATCTGCGTCGCGTACGTGGAGACGCGGGCGTAGATGCCGGGCCAGCCGGCGTCCGCGCAGCCCTCGCCCCACGACGTGATGCCGATCAGCTTGCCACCGGCCACGAGCGGGCCACCGGAGTCGCCCTGGCAGGTGTCGGTACCGCCCTGGGCGTACCCGGCGCACACCATGTGGGTGGCGTTGAAGCGGCTGCCGTACGAGCTGGCGCAGCTGGAGTTGCTGGTCAGCGGCACGGTGGCCTTGAGCAGGTAGCGCGAGTCCGTACCGCCGGACGAGGTGTCGCCCCAGCCGAGGATCGTCGAGCTGGTGCCCGCCGCGTACAGCGCGCTGTCCGCGGAGGTGGCGAACTTGATCGGGGTCTGCGGCAGGTTGCGGTCGAGCGTGAGGACCGAGACGTCGTAGCCGCGGGTCACGTCGGTGTAGCTCGGGTGGATCCAGATCCTCGTGACGCGGGCGACGGTGCCCGCGGTGGAGTTCTTGTCGTCGCGGCCGGCCACGACGCGCACGGCGGACGCCGAGTCGCCGACGGTGCAGTGCGCCGCGGTGACGACCTTGTTGGGAGCCACGAGCGTGCCACCGCAGTACTGGAAGCCGCTGCTGGTCGCCAGATAGACGACCCACGGGTAGGTGGACGTGCTCGCACGCGTGCCACCGACGACCTGAACGCCGACTTCGCCGTCGACGGTCGGGGTCGGAGCTGCTTCGGCCACGCTGACGCACGCCATCGGCAGCGTTGCCGCCACCAATGCCGCGCCGAGCCATGACCGGAGGCGGTGCAGGGTTGCCGCCATGATCATTCTCCTTTTTCTGTTGTGTCCCCCCGGTGCAGGGCCGGGAGTTCGTATAGATCAACACGGCCTTTCGAGACGGGGTAGGGCTGGTCTTCGTAGGCCATTCGGCCGCGTCCGCGCTCGCGTGATTGGATCGAGCACGAACAACCCCGTTCCGAGAGGAAGTTGTGATGGCCCCCACGAAGCCCGACGTCGACCCGCACGACGGCCCGGCGCCCGCAGACCTGGTGATCGAGGACATCGCGGTTGGTGACGGCGAGGAGGCCAAGGCCGGTCAGCGCGTTCTCGTGCACTACGTCGGTGTGTCGCACTCGACCGGTGAGCAGTTCGACGCGTCCTGGGACCGCGGCGAGCCGTTCCAGTTCCCGCTCGGTGGCGGCCGCGTCATCCAGGGCTGGGACCAGGGCGTCGCCGGCATGAAGGTCGGCGGTCGCCGCAAGCTGGTCATCCCGCCGCACCTGGGCTACGGCTCGCGCGGTGCCGGTGGCGTGATCAAGCCCAACGAGACCCTGATCTTCGTGGTCGACCTGCTCGGTGTCGCCTAGAACACAGCTCTGACGGCGTTCCACTGGTCCGCCCAGTGGAACGCCGTTGGTCTGTGCGGCCGATTTGCCGTGCGGGCGGAACTGGATCAGGCCCGCCTGCGTCATCCTTTGAGTCCGCTGCCGAAGAGAGGGAACACGCGTGCCCGAGGACATCGCCGGGTCGGAGCAGATGCTCGCGAACTGGAACCAGAACATCCAGGAACGCGCCGCGCGTTACCAGGACATGGCGACGCGGGTGCAGGGCATGACGATCTCCGAGCGGTCCTCCGACGGCGCAGTCGAACTGACCATCGGCTCCAACGGGATCCTGCAGAACCTCGTGATCAACGAGTCGGCCGCGGGACGCCGGATGTCCGAGATCAGCGGCGAGATCATGAAGCTGCTGCAGCGCGCGCAGTCGAAGATCCCCGCACTGCTGCAGGAGGCGATGGCGGAGACCATCGGCACGCAGGACGAGACGGCCAACGTGCTGTTCAACGAGGCCAAGAAGAACTTCCCGGCGCCGCCGCCGGAGGACCCGCCCGCGCGAGCGCCGTACGACAACAACGAAATGAACTTCCGGGTGGAGGACGACGCGCCGCCACCTCCTCCGCGCGCCACGCCACCTCCCGCGCGCCGCCGTCCGCCGTCGGATGACGACGACGACTTCGGCGGTCAGTCGGTGCTGTCCTGATCTTCTGTCCACTGCTCGAACTTGAGGGGGTTCGATGACTGCTGGCGGTTTCAACGTCACGTCGGACGTGCTGGAAGCGCACGCCAAGGCCCTGGAGGGCCTGCACGGCCGGTTGCAGGGAGCAGTGGACGCGGCGAACACCGTGTCGATGCCGACCGACGCGTACGGGATCATCTGCCAGCCGTTCCGCATGCTGCTCGATCCCGTTGAGCAGTGGGGCCTGGACGCGCTGAAGGGCGTCGCCGAAGCGATGGACTCCACCGCGAAGCGCGTCACCGAGACCGCGAAGCACTACCAGGCCGTCGAGGACCAGATCGCCAACACGCTGAAGGGCTTCTGATGTCCACGCCGAACCCCTTGGTGGCGCAGGCGCCCGCGGAACCGTCCGGATTCTTCAACGCCGGCACCGGTGACAACGGCTGGGCGACCGGTTTCCACATCGCCGACTCCGCGGTCGACGCCTACAAGGGCATCTCCGAGGGCAACTGGATCGAGGGCGGCCTCGGCGTGCTCGGCCTCGCGGCCGACGCGGCCTCGATGGCGATCGACCCGTTCGGCACCCTGCTGTCCTCCGCGGCCTCGTTCCTGATGGAACACATGCAGCCGTTGAAGGAAGCGCTGGACTGGCTGGCCGGCGACCCGCCGGTGATCGAGTCGTACTCGACGACGTGGAAGAACGTCTCGCAGGAGCTCGGCAAGATCTCGGCCGACTACAAGGCCGCCGTCGACCAGACCGCGTCGTGGACCGGTGCCGCCGGCGACGCCTACCGCGCCGCGGCGGGCGAGCAGCTGGACGCGTTGTCCGGCGCGGCTTCCACCGCGGGCTCGGTCGGCACGGTCGTCGGCGTGATGGGCATGGTCGTCGGCTTCGTGCGCGAGATGGTGCGCGACCTGATCGCCGACCTCGTGGCGAAGCTGATCACGTGGGTGCTCGAGGCCGTCTTCACGCTGGGCTTCGGCACTCCGGTCATCGTGGCGCAGGCCGTGACCGCGATCTCGAAGTGGGCGACGCGGATCGGCGAGCTGATCCAGAAGCTCATCAAGACCATCAAGAAGGTCTCGCCGCTGCTGGGCAAGCTCGTCGAGATCTTCACCAAGATCATGAAGGTCGTCGGCAAGCTGGTCGGCAAGGTGACCGGTCTCGACGTGATCTCCACGAAGTCCATCAAGCCGGGCGGCCTGTTCCACCGCACCGACTCACCGGACCTCTCGCCTTCGGGCAGCCCCGGCTCGCCTTCCTCCCCTGACGGCTCACCTTCGTCCACTCCGGACTCTTCGCCGTCGTCGTCCACACCGGACAGTTCGCCGTCGTCGCCGTCGTCGCCTTCTTCTCCGTCCACTTCGTCGACGCCGGACGGGCCTTCACCTTCTCGAACGCCGGACAGCTCGTCGCCGTCGTCCGCGTCGTCCCCGTCGCGCACTCCCGACAGCCCGTCGACGCCGGACGCCCCGTCCCGGACCCCGGACAGCTCGTCCCCCAACGCGCCGTCGCGCACCCCGGACAGCTCGTCCCCGGACGCCCCGTCGCGCACCCCGGACACCCCCTCAACCCCGTCGTCCGCCCGCACCCCGGACAGCTCCCAGTCCTCGCCCGCGGGCCCCGGCGCCCCGCACACGTCGTCCACGCCGGACACCCCGTCGCCCAGGAACACGGGCTCGACCGTCCAGTCCTCGGTGGCGCCCCCGATCGACGCCCCGACCCGCGCCGACGCTCCGCAAGCCCCGTCGCGCACCCCGGACAGCTCCCCGTCGTCCACTCCCCCGCAGGCCGCCCCGGCAGGCGCCGGCGCCCCGAACGCCGCCGGCAACCCCCCGTCGTCCCCCGCTGCGGGCCGCCCGTCGACCGGCGGCCAGGGCTGGACCGGCACCCCGGGCAGCCGAGGAGATCTGGGCGCGAGCGCCCCGCCTCCGCGCTCCCCCGACATGTCGACGTCGGCCTCCCGAGCCGACGCCCCCGCACGCCCGACGTCGATGCCGCAGTCCCCGTCCGCGCCGTCGATGCCGTCTTCCCCGTCCGTCCCGTCGAGCGGCATGCCCTCAGCCGGCGCCCCGTCCAGCGGAATGCCTTCCGCCGGGGCACCGCACGCTCCGTCGGCAGGGTCCCCGCACGCCCCGTCGGCAGGCGGCCCGTCGGGCTCCCCGAACACCGGCCGCCCCGACGCAACGCCTCCAAGCCGCGCCACGGCCCCTTCCGCAGCGGCCCCACACGCGCCGTCCACGCCGAACATGCCCCCGGCAGGGGCCCCGCACGCCCCGTCGATGGGCGGCGCCCCGCACGCTCCCTCCGCCGGAGCTCCGCACGCCCCGTCGTCAGGCGCCCCACGCACCGACGCGCCAATGCGCCCGCAGTCATCGCCCCCGATGACCCCGAACGCACCCCACACCCCCAACACGCCATCGGTACCTTCGGCCCGCACCGACGCCCCTCAGGCCCCGACGCGCCCGAACACGCCGCAGGGCGGCCCGTCCGCCCCGCACGGCCCTGGCGCTCCGTCCCACAGCCCGAACACGCCGTTCCGACCGGACTCCCCGCACAGCGGCCCGTCTGCGCCGTCGCGTCCCGACGCACCACACAGCGGCCCCTCCGCGCCGTCGCGAACTGACGCGCCCAACGCACCCTCACGTCCCGACGCACCTCACAACGGCCCTTCCGCGCCGTCGCGTACCGACGCCAACGGTCCGTCCGCTCCGTCACGGCCCGACGCGCCGTCGCGCCCGGACGCGCCGCACAGCAGCACGACGCCGTCCTCGCGTGCCGACGCTCCCCACAGCCCCAACGCACCGCACAACGGCCCGTCTGCGCCGCCGCGACCTGACGCGCCGAACGCTCCGCACGGCGGACCCAACGCCCCCCACGCACCCAACGCTCCGCACGGCGGGCCGAACGCGCCCACCTCCCGTCCGGACGCACCGCACGGCGGACCGTCCCGTCCTGACGCCCCGAACCGCCCGGACGCGCCGCACCGGCCCGACTCCCCGTCGCGCCCGGACGGCAGCGGCCCCGGCAACCGTCCCGACGGCACCAGGCCCGACGGCTCACGGCCGCACAGCCCGGACGGCGCCCGTTCCCGCGGCACCGACACCGCCGAGGCCCCGCACCGCGCCCCGGACGGCACCCGCCCGGACGGCAGCGGTCCAGGCAACCGTCCCGACGCCGACGCGCCCCACCGCCCGGATGCCGACAAGCCGCACGACAGCACCCCGGACAAGCCGCACGACGGCGACCCCGACGCCCCGAACAGCAAGGACCCGGACACCCCGCCCGCGGACCGCCCGTCTCCGGAAGAGGCACACGCCCGCCACGCCGAGTCCACCCCGGCCGGCGTCTCCCACCACGGCGGCGACCCGGACATGGGCGACCTTCCCCACAAGGTCCCCAACGACCCGCGCTTCTTCACCGCGGACGTCCACATCACCCCGGACGGCAAGGCCCGCATCGGCGGCCACGACTACACCCCCGCCGAGTACGCCGACATGCTCCGCCGCTCCGGCTACGACGGCAGCAAACCCGTCCGTCTGATCGGCTGCGACGCGGGCAGCAACGACTTCGCGCAGCAGCTGTCCAAGCACCTCGACGCCCCGGTGGTCGCCCCGACCAAGCCGGCGTGGACCGACAGCCACGGCCGCGTCTTCACGAGCGACGCCGAGCTCCGGCCCGACGGAACTCGCGAGCCCAAGATCCCGCCGAACGGCGAGTGGGAGACCCACCACCCGGACGGCTCCAAGTCCAAGGCGAGCGACGACGGCTTCGCGCCCGGCACACACGACAAGGACAAGGATCTCGACCCGGCCGACGCGAAGGACCGCGCGGCCGACGACACCGACACGTCGGGCAACCAACCGGACAACGACCCGCGTCCCAAGGTCACGATCGACGCAAGCCACCCGGACGCGCCGCTCAAGAGCAAGCCGTTCGGCCGCGAACCCGACGGCACGCCCAGCGTGCTGCAGGCGAACACCAGGTACGAGGTGACCGACAAGGCAGGCAGGGAGCGCGGCACGTTCATCACGGGCGACGACGGGCGCATCAAGGAGATCCACACGACCTCCGGCGAGAAGGGCAACTGGCGGCCCGACAGCAGGCAGCCGTTCCCGAACGCCACGTACCACGTCACCGGTCAGAAGGGCAGCGTCTACCAGTTCCACACCGACGCAGAGGGCCGCACCCAGCGCATGGAGGGTGAGCTGGTGCACACCGGCTCGGACGACGCGCGCCGCAGCCCGGACCAGGGCCCGGTCGGCCACGAGGGCCGCGACGAGTACCGCGAGCACAACAAGAAGACCATCGAGGAGTTCCGCAACCAGCACGGCCGCGACCCGGAGCCGCACGAGGTCACGCTCTACGAGGACGTCGGCTGGAACGGCGGCCACCTCGCGGGCACCGAGTTCGACGGTCCCGGCGAGTACATCAACATGGTCCCGATGCTGGAGGACCTCAACCAGCGCCAGGCCGGGACGACGCTGGCCAACAACTTCCGCGCGCTCGAAGAGCACTGGGGTGACCTGCTCAAGCAGACGCCGAAGCCGAAGCTGGACGTCCAGATCGACATGACGTACCCCGATGGTAAGAAGACGCCTACCAAGATTCGAGTGCAGTACTGGGTCGACGGGGTACCGGAGCCACCTCTGGTCTACAAGAACATCCCGCCCCGGAGGATGTAGTCAACCGGAAGGAACTGTTTCGTCATGTCGGAACCCGGTCCGCTCTCTCCGCCCGAGCAGGAGGAAGTAGTTCAGAACGCCTGCGCGGCCCTCGTGCGGGAAGCCCCAGACGGCTGGCAGCAGATCCGGTTCGAGTTCTACTCGACGGTCGGCATCGACAGCGCCAGGTTCGAGGTCACGGCGCAGGACGGGAGCGAGGTCAAGCTCGCCCCTCCGATGAGCGCCATGGACCCGCTCGGCGACCTGCGGACAGAAATGTACGAAGAGGGCAAGGGCAGTTGGTTCACGGCCAGGATCGTGATCAACCCACCCGGCAGCTACTCCGTCGAGTACGACTACGACGGCGAGCCGGCCTTCAAGCCGCCGCTGCAGGCCGACGTGTACGCCCTCGACTTCGAGCACTTCCCGCGCTCGGAGGAGAACACGCCCGACTGGCTTCGCGCGAAACTCGCCGAAGCGGCCAAGACCGAGTAACGGAACCGAGCCACCCGGACGCGCCCACGCCTCACCCCGATCGCTTCGCCACGCCGCCCGCTGTGCGAATGCTCCTGGCCACCTGGCTCATGACCACGTGAACGGGTGGAGGTGCCCGACCGGCCCGCGCGCGCGACGGCCGCCCGATAAGATCAGCGGGCGTTTTACGGGGAGAGGGGCGAGGACCACATGAGCCAGCCGGCGACACCGCTGAGCGAGCAGGACCAGCAGCAGCTGGTGCGGCAGATCGGCCGTGCCATGCTGCCGGCCGTACCGCAGGGCTGGCAGCGCATCCGGGCCGAGTACCGGGCGGCGGGCAGGCACATCGAGGTCGACCTGGCGTTCGCGGGTCCCGACGGCCAGCTGCGGCCGGTGCGGCCGCCGATGGACGTGGTGCAGATGTTCGGCCAGCTGCGCGCGGGCATGTACCACCCGGACCGCGGCACGTGGCTGAGCGCGACCTACGAGATCGAGGCGCCCGCGGCGTTCACGGTCGACTTCAACGCCGAGGACGAGCCGCGCTGGCGCAACACGCCGCCGCCCATCGGCTTCCGCGACGAGCTGCAGACGTTCCCCCGCCCGGACCGGCTGATCCCGGACTGGTGGCGCCAGCGCGTCGGACTGCCGCCGCTGCCCGCGCCCGAGCCGGAACCGCAGCAGGAGTACCAGGTTCCGCCGCCGAGCCAGGCGGCGCCGCAGCCGGACCAGCAGCAGCCGGGCGAGCTGCGGACCGCGAAGGTGTACGACGGCAAGAACGACGACGGCCGCATCATCGTCAACCGCCAGCCGATCGACCCGCAGCTGGTGGACAGCCTGCTCAACTACCTCGAGTCGGCGCCGGTCGTGCTGGCCGCGCGCAGCTACGACCTCGACGAGTTCTCGCAGAGCGGTGAGCAGGACGTGCCGCTCAACTTCCGCACCGACGGCACCTGGATCTGGGCCGGCGCCGTGCCGCACTACCTGCGCAAGTACGGCCTCCCGCCGGAGCCGGAGCTGGTCGCGCACGCGGCGGCGCGCGGTTTCCAGGTCGGCGAGGTCAGCAACCAGACGCAGGACCGCGCGGTGTCGATCATCACGGGCCAGAGCTAGTGGTGTGGCCCGGAACGTTGCCGGGGGAATTCGCGGTCAGACGGGTGCATCGCGCCCTGCTGAGCGTGAATCACCTCGCCAACGTTCCGGGACGCGCCACTAGGTATCAAGCGTTCGCAGGTACGCCTCTCCCCTCGGGGAGAGGCGATAGCCCACCTCCAGCGACTCGGTGAGCCCCTTCGCCTTGAGCTTGCGGACGTCCGCCTTGAACGGCAGCTTCTCCCTGCCCACCGACGCGGCCAGGTCAGCGGCCCGCACACCGGGGTTCGCCGCGATCAGGCGCAGCAACGCCACCGCGGCCTCGGACAGCTCAAGCCCGTCCACATCGGACGATGAGCGCAACGCGATCCGTGGATCCTCACCCACGAAACGCAGGCGGATCCGGTAAAGCGAACCCTCACGTCCCTCCACAGAGGACATGAGTGCCGCGACCGTGGGAAACCCGGCGGCAACGGCCTCGGCACGGGAGACCCGCGACACGACGTCCACGGCGTCGATCGCCAGCACGCCCAGCGACGTCCGCAAGGTCCCGCCCGCGCGCACCGTCGGCCGCTTCCACCGCCGGAACTGCAGCGTGACCTCACCGGAACGGATCCGCTGCCAGTCAGCCACCCGGATCAGCACCGCACGAGGGTCTCAGGTTGCGGGCCCCACCGACAGCCGAGACGATCCGGAACCATGCAACGCTGGTGGCTCTTCACGGTGCGCGGAGTGTTCGCTGTCCTCTTCGGTCTGGCCGCCCTCATCTGGCCAGGCCTCACCCTGCTCGCCCTGATCATCCTGTGGGGCGCCTACGCGTTCGTCGACGGCGCGACGATGCTGTACCTGACCCTCACCCACAAGGAGTGGCCCGCCCGCTGGGCACTCGGCCTGATCGGCGTGCTGGGCCTGGTCACGGGCTTGGTCGCGTTGTTCTGGCCGGGCATCACCGCGGGCGCGTTGCTGCTGCTGATCGCGGCGTGGGCGCTGGTCACCGGTGTGCTGCAGATCGTCGACGCCATCCGCCTGCGCAAGGTGATGACGAACGAGTGGTTCTACATCATCACCGGCGCGCTGACGGTGCTGCTCGGCATCATCCTGATCGCGAACCCGGCTGCGGGCGTGATGGCGCTCGTGATCACCATCGGGGTGTTCGCGATCCTGTGGGGCGTGGTGCTGGTGCTGTTCAGCCTGCGGTTGAAGCAGCACGACGGCGGTCTCGTACAACCCGTACCGCGAGCGTGACCAGCACGGCGACCCCGACGAACACGTAGAGGTTGCCGATCACCTGCTGCCACCACGCCCACTGCTGCTCGACGTCGTTGTCGCGAGGGAACAGCCAGTGCGGCCCGACGGCGAACACCGCCACGACCGCCCACGGCGCCCAGTGGCGGCGCAACGAGGCGCGCGACAGCAGCACGAGCGCGGGCGCGATCCAGATCCAGTGGTGTCCCCACGACACCGGCGAGATCAACAGCCCGCCGATCGCGACCACGAAGAACGCCTCGACGTCGCCCAGCCGTGAGGCCAGCCACCACACGGTGGCCACGACCAGCAGTGACAGCACGACCCACACCGCGACCTGGGCACCGCTCTCCAGCCCGAAACGCGCCAGCGTGCCGCGCATGGCCTGGTTCGACGCGTAGGTGAGGCGCCCGACGCGGCCCGGGTCGAGCAACGCGTGCGTCCAGTACTCCTTCGCGTCGCCGAACGCGATCACGAACCCGAGCAGCCCGAAGAAGAAGAACGACGCGATCGACACGAACACGGGCTTCCACTGCCGCCGCGCCACGAAGTACAACGCGAAGAACGCCGGTGTCAGCTTGATCGCGGCCGCCAGCCCGATGAGCGCGCCCCGCGGCCACCACCGGGTGCGTTCCAGCAGGCAGTCGGCCATCACGAGCACGGCGAGCAACAGGTTGATCTGGCCGAACCAGAGCGTCTCGCGCAGCGGGTCGAAGATCGACGACACCGCGGCCGCGCCCAGGCCCCACTTCACGGCCTGAGGCCCCCAGCCGAGCACGCGCTGCGCCGCGATCAGGCACAGCGCCGTGAGCATCGCGAGGTTCGCCACCGCCACCGCGAAGATCGCGACGACCAGCGGCACGAGCGCCAGCAGGCTGAACAGCGCCGCGGCGATCGGCGGGTACGTGAACGGCAGGTCAGGACCACCGAGAGGCTTCGCGAAACCCTCGGCGTAGAGCGGGAGGCCCTGCAGCAGCGCGTCGCCACCGTTGCGGTAGACCCGCAGGTCGAGCGACCAGCCCGGCGGGCGGGACAGCACGTACGCGAGCGTGGCGACCATGACGGCGGCCCACGCGACGATGGCCCGCTTGGCGCCCCGGTCCAGCTGCATCGGGGAATCGTAGCGATGCGTCAGATGAGGTCCACGTCACCGCTCCGCACCGGGAAATCTCACGTAGCGTCGTTGCGTGAACGCGCAACGTCGAACGTTTAGGGTCAATGCCCTGACAAGGCGCACAAATGCGCACGCGCGAGATATTCTGTGCGCATGACTCCCGCGCTGGAGACGGTGCTGGCCAAGGCCGGCCTGCAGGTGACCCCCGACGAGTTCATGGCCCTCGTGACCGACGCGGCGCGCCGGCTCGCCCCACCGCACCCGGAACCGGCCACCTACTTCACGCCGGACCAGCAGGCGGCGCTCACCGACGTGGGTCTCGACCTGTCCCCGGCGGGCGCGTCCGACGCACTCCCGCGCACCCGCACCGTCGTCGCACACGCCGTGCTGCGCGACTCGGCGCTGACCGTCGCCGAGGCGGCGCGCCAGCTTCAGGTGGACACGAGCCGCATCCGGCACCGGCTCGGCGTCGGCAGGCTCGTGGGCTGGAAGGACAGGGGCAGCTGGCGGCTGCCCGCGTGGCAGTTCGCGGGCACCGGCGTCCTGCCGGGCCTGGAAACCGTGCTGGCGGCGGTCCCGTCGGACCAACCGGCGCTGGTCGTCGCCGCGTTCATGACCACCCTCCAGGAGGACCTGCCCGTCGACGGCAAGCCCGCGACCCCGCGCGACTGGCTCCTCGCCGGAGGAGACCCGCGCCGCGTCGCCGATCTGGTCTCCGTGCTCGGCACCCCCGCCTGAGCGCTCCCGAACACCCGACAGGACCCGAATGTCACGGCTTCCGCAGCCGCCTGCCCCTGCCGTGCTGCAAGCACACCTGCGCCGCACCGAGGACGTGGTGGCGGTGCACCGGGCAACCCGCCTGGTCCGCGTCTTCACGGCCAAGGGCTCCCACCCGCAGCGCTGGAACACGTTCCGCTACACGGGCCCGCTCCCCCACGCCCGCTTCGACGCGCAACAGCCGGCCGCCGACGGCAGTCCGGTCCAGGACCACGAGAACGGCGTCCTCTACTTCGGGCTGTCCGTGCGCACCTCCATCGCCGAGGTCTTCCAGGCCACCTCGATCGTCGACCGCCGCACCCGCAGCCCGTTCCTCGTCGTCCTGCGGCCGCGCCGGACGTTGAGGTTGCTGGACCTCGGCGGCCTCTGGCCCACCCGCGTCGGCGCCTCGCAGGAGATCTCCACGGGTCCCAAGCTCGTGACGCAGGCCTGGTCGCGCGCGATCCGTGCCGCCTACCCGGAACTGGACGGTCTCTGGTACCGCTCTTCCATGGATTCCGGTGACCCGGCCATCTGCCTGTGGGATCCTCCCGGCGCATCGGGCCTCCCAGCGGCACCGGACGTGCTGCTGCCGCTGGACCACCCCGGCCTCGACCTGCCGCTGGCGCGGGTGTGCGAGGAGCTCAACTACACGCTGCTGGGGTGACGAAGTGCGGGACGACCTGCCGGAGACCGTGCCGAGCGCGCACCGCCTCGAAGCCTGGACCACCGCCGGTGACCTGCTCGGCTGCTGGGACGGCACCGAGGCGGCCGCGGTTCTCGAGCTCGTCGCCACCTTCCCCGGCGAGGAAGGGATGCGGTGCTTCAACCCCGGCTACGCGATCTGGGCGTACTCGGCCGACGGGGAGTTCCTGTTCGACCTGGAGTTCTGCTACCGGTGCCACTGGGTGGGCGTGCGGGAGCCGGGGCAACGGCAGCGCCTCGTGCCGTTCGACCCGGAGTCCGTGCCGGCAAAGGAACTCCTGGCCCGCTTCCTGGCCTTCGAGCCGTCCACTCGGGACTGACAGGGCCTGACGACCCTGTCCGCCGTCAGGACGCGTACCTAGCCTGAACGGATGCGCTTCGCGATCGCCGGGGGTGGTGTCGCCGGGCTGGCCGCCGGCCTGGCGGTGGCGCGTGCCGGGCACTCGGCCGTCGTGGTCGAGCGCGACCACGTGACGGCCCAGGACGACCCGGAGGGCGCGTTCGACGTCGTGCGCAAGGGCATCCCGCACTTCCAGCAGCCGCACACCTTCCTGCCGCGCGGCCGCCGGGTCCTGCGCGACCTCGCCCCCGACGTCATCGCCACCCTGCTCGACGCCGGCGCCGAAGAACAGGACGTGGCCGCCAAGCTGTCAGGCCCGCGGCAGCCGGGCGACGAGGACCTGGTCTACCTCTGGGTGCGCCGCCCGATGATCGAATGGGCCCTGCGCCGCGCCGCCGCGGCCGAACCCGCGGTGCGCCTGGTGGCGGGCAGGCAGATCGCCGGCCTGATGCCCGGTGCGAGCGGTCTGCACCTCGACGACGGGCAGGAGATCCGCGCCGACGTCGTGGTCGACGCGCTGGGCCGGTACCGCTGCCCTCCCGGCTGGCCACGCGCCTCCGCCCAGCCGAGCGAGTGCGGCGCGATCTACTACTGCCGCTACTTCGAACTCGCTCCCGGCGCCGAGCACCTCGACGGCCCCTGGCTGCTGAACCCGCGCGGCGACCTCGGCTACATGGGCTTCAACACCTTCCGCGGCGACAACGACACCTTCGCGGTGATCTTCCTGGTGCCCAGCGCGGACCACGACCTCCGAGTGCTGCGCGACGACCACGCGTGGATGGCCGCGGCCAGAGCCATCACCCCGCTGGACGTGATGACCTCATCCGACCACGCCCGCCCCATCACCGGCGTGATGCCGATGGGCGGCCTGGCCAACATCGACCGCACGGCGGGCCCTGGCGTGCCGGGGCTCATCCCCGTAGGCGACGCCTTGTGCCACACCGATCCCGCGTTCGCCTACGGACTGTCGTTCGCCCTGGTGCACGCCCAGGCGCTGGGCCGCGCCAGCACCACGCACACCACCCCGGCCGACCTCACGGAGGCCTACCTCGCCGACGTCGGCCCGGAAGCCCGCGAACGCCACACCTTCGCGCTGGAGACCGACGCGGCGCGCACCCTCGCGTGGAGCGGCACATCGGTCGACATCAGCCGGCGCGACGGCTGCTATCCGTTGTTCGCCTTCGGTGCGGCGCTGGCCGCGGCACCACACGACGACCACGTGCTGCGCCGGATCATCGGCCGCATAGGGCTGCTCGACCGGGTTTCCGTCTTCGACACCGACAGCGACCTGCACGACCGCATCGAACGGATCTGGGCGGGCCTGCCCCGCACGCGACCGGGACCGCCTCGGGAGGAGCTGCTCCGGGCGGTCACGGCCGAACGGGTCAGCTCTTGAGGTAGCGGCCCCACCACTCCAGCACCGCGTCGAAGCGCTGCTTGCGGTGCCGCGGCTGCCCGGAGCGCGTCAGCTCGTGCCCCTCGCCCGGGAAGATCAGCATCTCGGCCTCGACGCCACGCCGCTTCAGTGCCACGAACATGCGTTGGGCCTGTTCGAGCGGGCAGCGCCAGTCCTGCTCGGAGTGGACGACGGCGAACGGGAGGTTGATCTTCTCGACGTAGGTCAGCGGCGACATCACGCGGTGGGCCTCGGGGTCGGTGCCGCAGTAGGCGTCGGTGAAGAAGTAGCCGATGTCCGACGAGCCCGAGAACGAGTCCCAGGCGTTGACGGCGCGTTCGCTCCACGCCGCCTTGAAGCGCTCGCCGTGGTGGGCGGAGAGCCACGACGTCATGAAGCCGCCGTAGGAGCCACCCATCACGCCGACGCGTTCGGCATCGCAGTCGGGGCGGGCGAGCGCAACGTCCAGAACGGACAGGACGTCGTCGACGTCGACGGTGCCGAACCTGCCGATGACCGCCTGGCCGTGGGACTGGCCGTAGCCCGCCGAGCCGCGCGGGTTCGGCAGCACGACGGCGTAGCCCGCGGTGGCGTAGACCTGGGCCTCGTCGAAGAAGCCCCAGCTGTGGTACATGAACGGGCCGCCGTGCACCGCCAGGACGACCGGGTGCGGGCCCTCGCCGTCCGGCAGCACGAGCCAGCCGTGCACCGGGTAGCCGTCGGAGGCCGAACCGGAGAGTTCGACGACGCGGCGGGCCGGCACCGACGAGAACGCCGTGCGCACACCGGTTCCGACGAACTCCACCTGACCGGGGCTGTCCGGAGTGGACACCACGGCGACCACAGTGGACCCGTCCGTGGCGAACGAGCGAACCGCGGCCTCGGAGCCCGTGAGCACCTCGCCGGGGCCGCCGTCGAACGGGATCCGCCGCAGCTCCAGCGCGCCGCGGTTGCGCACGACGAGCAGCACACCCTCGGCGTCCGCCACGGGCTGGCCGGAAAGCCGTTCCACGTCAACGGTTTCGACGTCGGTCAGCCGGACCGGCGAAGCGGAGCCGTCCAGCGGCGCCTTCCACAGACCGTGGTTGCGCGCCACCGCGTCGATCCCGGTGAAGTCGGTGCCCAGCCAGTACAGCGAAGTCCCCGCCACGAACGGCATCGAGGTCTCGCCGGCACCGCGCACCAGCAAGGACACCTCGCCACCGGCAGCGGGAACCGTGTACAGGTCGGAGTGCAGCGTCTCGACCGCGCCGAGATCGCGCGGCGCCACGAACACCAGGGTCGAGTCGTCCAGCCACGCCGGGTCGGACACGTCGTGCGAGCCGTCGGTCAGCTCGGAAACCGTGCCGTCCAGGTCCACCACGTGCAGGCGCGAGCGGCGGTCGGCGAGGAAGCCGACGTCGTCGACGCGGTAGTCGAGGCGCGTGATGCGGCGCGGCGCCTCGGCCTCGGGGCCGTCGTCGGTCGTGCCGTAGCGGCCGGCCTCAGGCACGCGCGCCACGAAGGCGATCCGCGTGGAGTCCGGCGACCACACCGGGGCACCGGCGCCCAGCGGCAGATCGGTCAGCCGGCGGGGCTCACCGCCGTCCACCGGCATGACGTACAGCTGCGGCTTGGACTTTCCGGCGACACGCAGGAACGCGACCGAACGACCGTCCGGGGAAATGCGCTGCGCATTGTCGCGATCACCGTGTGTCCACGGCATTGTCGTGCCGTCGGGGAACACCCGGTGCAGACCGCCCCGGTAGGTGTTCGAGTCGAGATCGGGCGTGGCGATGCTGACCAGCACCAGGTCTCCCGACACGGCGACGGTGCCGGGTGTGGTGAGCAGCGACAGGTCTTCGGGGCGCACGGCCAGGACGTTAACAGAGCTTGTTAGCAAAGCTCATAACCGTTTGTTGACCGATCACAAAAATTGACTCGCCGCATAGATTTCCGCGTATGACGCGCATCGTGTTCTCTGGGGGCAGGGTCTTCACCGGCTCGACGGCCGAGCCCGGCGACGTGGTGGTCGAGGACGGCCGCATCGTCGACGTGGGCATCGGACTCGACGGCGACACCGTGGTCGACGCGACCGGCCACACGGTCCTGCCGGGGCTGTTCGACTGCCACGTGCACTTCATGTTCAGCGGCGCCGACCTGGTGCGGTCGCTGAACACGCCGTTCTCGCTGCCGTTCTACGAGGCGATCGGGAACATGAAAGCAACGCTGCAGTGCGGCATCACCACGGTCCGTGACGCGCTCGGCGCGGACCTCGGTGTAGCGGAGGCGGTCCGGCGCGGCCTGATCCAGGGGCCGCGCATGCAGATCGCGGTCAACATGGTGTCGCAGACCGGCGGCCACAACGACGATTGGATGCAGTGCGGCGCGCACATCTCGCCACCGCTGCACCCCGGCCTGCCGAACACCGTCGCCGACGGTCCCGAGGAGCTGCGCAAGGTCGTCCGCACGCTGGTGCGCCACGGCGCGGACATCATCAAGATCGCTTCCAGCGGTGGCGTGATGTCGCCGCGCAGCAACCCTCGTCACGCGCACTTCCGCGACGAGGAGATCGCGATGATCGTGCAGGAGGCGAACGCCGCGGGCATCGCGGTCATGTCGCACGCCATGAGCGGCGACGGCATCCTCACGGCCGTGCGCAACGGTGTCAGGTCCATCGAGCACGGCGTGTTCCTCACCGACGAGGGCGTCGAGGAGATGATCAAGCACGGGACGTGGCTGGTGCCGACGCTGATGGCGCCGCGCATGGTGCTGGACCAGGCCGCGGCCGGCGTGGCGATCTCGGACGTCATCCTGGACAAGGCGAAGTCCGTTGTCGCGCAACACTTCCAGGCGTTCCAGAAGGCGCACCAGGCCGGAGTGAAGATCGCGATGGGCACCGACTCCGGCGTCGGGCCGCACGGCGACAACCTCAACGAGCTCACGCTGATGGTCGAGTACGGCATGTCACCCGCCGAGGCGATCCAGGCGACCACCACGTCCGCCGCCGAGCTGATGCGCCTCGGAAACGAACTCGGCGAGCTCGCCCCTGGCAAGCTCGCCGATCTCGTACTCGTGGAGGGTGACGCCGAGCAGCACGTGAAGGCCGGAACGCTGAAGCAGGCCATCCGCGCCGTCTACCAGAACGGCGTCCCCGTGATCTAGTGGTTGGCGCCCACGTGCTTCTGGGCTTCCGGGTCGCGCCTCACCTTGAGCAGGCTGGCGATCGTCGTGATCGCCAGCACGCCGATGATCACCGACAGCGAGACCTCGATGCCGATCGTCGGCACGTGGAACGGCTCGCCGCCGTTGAGGAACGACAGGCTGTTGGTGTGCAGCGCCTCGAGGATCAGCTTCACGCCGATGAAGCCGAGGATCACCGAGAGGCCGATCGAGAGGTAGACGAGCTTCGACAGCAGGCCACCGAGCAGGAAGTACAGCTGGCGCAGGCCCATCAGCGCGAACGCGTTGGCCGTGAACACCAGGAACGGCTCCTTGGTGAGGCCGAAGATCGCGGGGATCGAGTCGAGCGCGAAGAGCAGGTCGGTGGAGCCGATCGCGACCATCACGATGAACATCGGGGTCACGAAGCGCTTGCCGTCGATCTTGATGAACGACTTGGAGCCGTGGTAGTCGGGCGTCACCGGGAAAACCTTGCGCACCATGCGCAGCATCAGGTTCTCCTTGAACTCCTCTTCCTCTTCCTCGTGGTTCTCCCGCGCCAGCTTCCAGCCGGTGTAGATGAGGAACGCGCCGAAGATGTAGAAGACCCAGCTGAACTGGCTGATCAGCGCCGCGCCGGCCGCGATGAAGATGCCGCGCATGATGAGGGCGAGCAGGATGCCGATCAGCAGCACCTTGTGCTGGTGGATCGCGGGCACCTTGAACGTCGTCATGATGATCAAGAAGATGAACAGGTTGTCGACGCTCAACGAGTACTCGGTGATGTACCCGGCGAAGAACTCGCCCGCGTAGACGCCACCGGAGAAGTACCAGATCCCGAGGCCGAACAGCACGGCCATCGCGATGTAGAAGATGACCCAGCGGGCGGCTTCCCCGATCGTCACCTCATGGGGTTTTCGATCGACGATGACGAGGTCGACGGCGAGCAGAACGAGCAGACCTACGATCGTCGCGATCCACATCCATGCGGGGACGTTCACAACCCAACCTCCGGGATAATCAGCGCACGCCAAATGACCCGGAGGTCTCCTCCGCCGCTGAGACGATCTCTCGAACGCGACCGACGGCACCGGAAGCTCCACGCTGAGCTTCGTACTGACGACACCGCCGCTTAGGGAGTACTCCCCTCCATCCTGCGTGAATATTGTGCTCTACAAGGTCCGGTTAGCGCCACACAGGGTGAGCATGCCCACGCAACCTGGAGCAATGGGAATACGGAGCGTGTCGTTCGGGCCGGAACCTGTCGTTACCTGAAGCCCTGCTGAAGATCGACTCTTGCTGAGACCGGGGGCGGATCCCGACAGGCCGTTCTCAGCAAAACTCGCATATCGTCATCAACGTGTCCCGCCTCTCCCGCCTTCGCGGCAGGTGGACGATCCCCGCATTGATCGTGGTCCTCGCCCTCGTCGCAGGCGGCGTGTACTTCACTCGATCCGGGGACGACCCCGTGGCCGTTCCCTACAAAGAAGCGAACATCGACGCACCTGAGAGCCCTGACAGCACTCAGACGGTGACGATCGAGACGCGTCTTTACCTCCCCCAGCAGACACCCGCGCCCGCGATCATGCTCGCGCACGGTTTCGGCGGCAGCCTCCGCAGCGTGCACACCCAGGCCGAGGAGTTCGCTCGCCGCGGCTTCGTGGTCCTGACGTGGTCCGCTCGCGGTTTCGGCCGCAGCACCGGCCAGATCGCGCTCAACTCGCTCGACCGCGAGGTCCGCGACGCCCAGAAGCTCCTCGACTTCCTCGGCACCCGTGACGAGGTGCAGAAGGACACCGGCGGCGACCCGCGCGTCGGCGTGACGGGCGCGTCGTACGGCGGCGCTCTCTCGTTGCTGCTCGCCGGTGTCGACAAGCGCGTCGACACGCTCGTCCCCGTCATCACCTACAACGACCTCGCCCAGGCGCTGCTGCCGAACTCCTCTTCAGCGACGCAACGTCCGGACGTCACCCCTGCCGCCACCGCGTTCGGCGAGGACGGCGTCTTCAAGCGCTCGTGGGCGGGCATCTTCTTCTCGGCGGGCATGACGTCGATCGACCTCTCGTCGCCCACCGGCGAGGCGCCCGAGATGGGCCAGACGGAGTCGAACCAGCCCGCCACGCAGCAACAGCCGGGCGGGAACTCGGGTGCCGCCGGTCAGCCGCCGACGCCTTCACTGGGCGCGTGCGGGCGCTTCACCCCCGAGGTGTGCGCCGCGTACACGGAGGTCGCAACGACGGGCCGCGCCTCGCAGCAGACCCTGGAGCTGCTGCGCAGGTCGTCCCCGGTCGCCGTGACCGACCAGATCAAGCAGCCGGCGATGCTGGTGCAGGGCGAGCAGGACACCCTGTTCGGCCTCGACCAGTCCGACGCGACCGCGCGTCAGATCACCGCGGCTGGCGGCAAGGTGAAGATGGTCTGGTACGCGGGCGGCCACGACGGCGGCAACCCCGGCACCGCACTGCGCGGCGAGATCGCCGACTGGATGGCGTTCCACCTGCAGGGCAAGGGAACCGATCCCGGCACGGGCTTCGAGTACACGGTGCAGGGCGCGTTCCGCTCGTCGGGCACGCCGTCGCTGCGCACCGTCGTCGCACCCTCCTACCCCGGTCTCTCCGGCGCCGCCACCGAGCGCCGCACGGTGAAGCTGAGCGGGCGGGAGCAGGTCGCGGTGAACCCGGCGGGCGGCAACCCGGCGGCGATCAGCAACCTGCCCGGCCTCGGTTCCGCTCTGGCGCGCTCGTCGTCGATCTCCTCGCGGTTGTCGATCGACCTGCCCGGCCAGGCCGCGGTGTTCACGTCGGACGCGCTGGACTCGCAGCTGCTGCTGACCGGTTCGTCGACGGTCCGTCTGCGCGTCGCGCGCGGCGACCAGTCGTCCGGCGAAGCGATCCTGTTCGCGAAGCTCTACGACGTGTCGGGCGACGGAACTCGGGTCCTGCCCGGCTCCGCTGTCGCGCCGTTCCGCGTGGCGCTGCCTCCGGACGGTTCCGCCGCCGAGGTGACCGTGACGCTCCCGCCGGCCGTGCGTCCCGTCGAGAGTGAGCACAAGCTCGCGCTGGTCGTCTCGACGACGGACCAGGCGTTCGCGAACGCCGAGCAGCCGGCCGCGTACCGGATCTCGCTGGCGTCCGACGAGCTCTCGGTGCCGGTCGTGCCCGGCCGCAACGTGACGACGGGCTTCCCGACGAGTGCCCTGTGGGGCATCTTGATCACGCTGCTGGTGCTCATCGGCGCCGGTGTCATCGCGATGTTCCGTCGCCGCCTGGCCCACGACTCCGATCCTTCGCTGTCCGACGTGCCGCTGGTGATCTCGAACCTGACGAAGTCCTACCCCGGCGGCCTGACCGCGGTGAAGGATCTGTCGTTCCGCGTGGAGCACGGCCAGGTGCTGGGTCTGCTGGGTCCCAACGGCGCCGGCAAGACCACGACCCTGCGGATGGTGATGGGCCTGATCCACCCGTCCGAGGGCAACATCCGGGTCTTCGGCCACAAGGTGACGCCGGGCGCGCCCGTGCTGTCGCGCATCGGTTCCTTCGTCGAGGGTTCCGGCTTCCTGCCGCACCTGTCCGGCGCGGCGAACCTGCGCCTGTACTGGGCGGCGACGGGCAGGCCGTTGGAAGAGGCGCACATCGAGGAGGCGCTGGAGATCGCCGGCCTCGGCGACGCCGTGCACCGCCGCGTGCGCACGTACAGCCAGGGCATGCGCCAGCGGCTCGCGATCGCCCAGGCGATGCTCGGTCTCCCGGACCTGCTGATCCTGGACGAACCGACCAACGGACTCGACCCGCCCCAGATCCACCAGATGCGCGAGGTCCTGCGCCGCTACGCCGCGGCGGGCCGCACGGTGCTGGTGTCGTCGCACCTGCTGGCCGAGGTGGAGCAGACCTGTTCGCACGTGGTCGTGATGCACAAGGGCCAGCTCGTCGCCGCGGGCGAGGTGGCCGACATCGCGGCGGGAGGCGGCGAGGCGACCTTCCGCGTCGACTCCCCCTCGAAGGCGGCCGATGTCCTGCGGGGCCTCGAAGGCGTGCACGACGTGCACGAGGACGAGGGTGCCGTGCACGCGTCGATGAACGGCGTCCCGCGCGCCGCGGCACTGTCTGCTCTCGTGGCAGCCGGTGTGGCCGTGGACCAGGCGGGTCCGCGGCGAAGGCTGGAAGACGCGTTCTTGGAGCTGGTCGGTGAATGACTTCCTGATGGCAGCGGCGTCCGCCACGGCGGGCGCCCCGAACCCCGGCGCGCTCGAGGTGCTGGCGGAGGCCGGCCTCGACGTGGCCGGCGAGGTCGCGGAAACGCACGACGAGGAGGGCACCGAATGAACGCCGCGCAAGCTCCCGCAGGCGTCCCCTCCCCGAGCGCGCACACGCCGCCCACCGGGCAAGGGGGACCCCTGATTCCATTCTCCCAGCCGGCACCGACAGTTCCGGGCCGGGCGCGTCGCGAACGGACCGTTCACAACAGCGGTTCGCGCACGGCCAAATCCATCCTCACCGCGAACCCGAACCGCACGAAGGCGCCAGCCCGGCAGGAGTTGGACCGGTGAACGAACACGACGTCCACACCGACCCCGGCGCGATCACCGAGCTGACCGACGCGGCCGCCAACCAGCACACCGAGGTGGCACCGGACGGTTCCTCGAAGGGCTACAGGGCGCGCAGAACGCTCCGCATCCGTGTGGAGCTGCAACGGCAGATCCGCCGCCGCAGGACCCAGCTCGTGCTGGGCTTCCTGGTGCTGCTGCCGTTCATCCTCGCGCTGAGCTTCGAGATCGGTCAGTCCGACCCGAACCGCCGCTCCGGCGGCTTCGTGGACCTCGCGACGGCCAGCGGCATCAACTTCGTGGTGCTCACGCTGTTCGTGAGCGGCAGCTTCCTGCTACCGATGATCGTGGCGCTGTTCTTCGGTGACACGATCGCGTCCGAGGCGTCCTGGTCGAGCCTCAAGTACCTGCTGGCGGCGCCGATCCCCCGGCACCGCCTGCTCCGGCAGAAGGCGATCAGCAGCGGCATCCTCAGCTTCTTCGCGCTGGCACTCCTACCGGCGGTCGCCCTCGCCGTGGGCGTCGTCTGGTACGGCGCGGGCGAGGTTGTGAGCCCGACCGGCGAGGCGGCACCGTTCGCCGACGGCGTCCTCGGTGTCGCCCTCGCCGTCTGCTACATCGCGATCAACCTGTTCTGGGTAGCCGGACTGGCGCTGTTCCTGTCCGTGTCCACCGACGCGCCGCTCGGTGCGGTCGGCGGCACGGTGCTCGTCTCGATCCTGTCGCAGATCCTCGACCAGATCGAACCGCTCGGGGACCTGCGCAACTACCTGCCGACGCACTACGCGATGTCGTGGGCCGACCTGCTCTCGACCGATGTGGACTGGTCGGAGATGACGCGCGGGACGTTCTCGGCGCTCGTCTACGGCGGCATCTTCACGCTGCTCGCGGCGCACCGGTTCAAGACCAAGGACATCACGAGCTAGCTCACTGCACGCAGAACTCGTTGCCCTCGGGGTCGAGCATGGTCACCCAGTGGCCCTTGCCGTCCTTGAACTCCTGGACCTTCGTCGCGCCGAGGGCAACGAGACGATCAACAGCGTCGAGACCCGCGTTCACATCGAGGTGGACGCGGTTCTTGGCCGTCTTGTCCTCCGGCACCCGCTGGAAGAAGAACCGCGGCCCCTTGCCCTCCGGGTCGATGATCGCCGAGTAGTCGTTCAGCGACTCGTGGGGGATGTTGTTCTTGACGGCGAAGTCCTCCCACGACTCGAAGCCGGGCGGTGGCGGCTGCACCACGTAACCGAGTGCCTCCGCCCAGAACTCAGCCAGCTTCCCGGGGTCCGCCGCGTCCATCGTCACCTGGATTCCGATTGCCATGAAGCAACCGTAGGACCCAATGCGGACAACCACTGTCCGGAGTAGCGTCCCGTCTCATGTCACGTCCTGTGCACTTCGAGATCCACGCCGCAGATCCCGATCGCGCGCGGCGCTTCTACTCCGCCGTCTTCGGCTGGAAGATCGAGAAGTGGGGCGACATCCCCTACTGGGTCATCACGACCGGCAACGACGACCAGCCGGGCGTCAACGGCGGCCTGCTGCCGCGCAGGGGCCCCGACCCGGCGCCCGACGCGCCCGTCCACGGCTACGTCATGACGATCAGCGTCACCGACATCGACGCCACGATCGCCGCCATCGACCTCAACAACGGCACGGTGGCGCTGCCCAAGGACAAGGTGCCCGGTGTCGGCCTGCTCGCCTACTACAAGGACACCGAGGGCAACATCTTCGGCATCCTGCAGCCGGAAGAGCGTTAGGCCGGCCGCTTCCGCTTCGGCAGCCGCGCGACGACAGCCTCGTAGGAGCCGTCGACCAGCTCCAGCAGGTTGTCGTCCGGCACCGATCCCTTGAGCGCGATGGTGTTCCAGCCGTAGCGCCCGACGTACCCGCTGACCGTGATGTCGTCGGGAAAGCGCTCCCGCCACGGCGCGGCGGCCTCGGCGTCGGCCCCGCACTTGAGCCCCACGGTGTGCACGTCGAGGCCGATGAACGCGAATGCTTTGCCTCCCACCTTGCACACCAGCTCTGCCTCGCCCCACGGATACGTCTCCTCCGCGCCCGGCTTGCCGGCGCAGTAGGCGATCAGTTCGTCCAGTGTCACAACGGGATTATCGCGCGCCGAACACCGAGACGAAACGTGTGAGCAGCTCCGCGAACACCACCCGCTCCTCGTCAGTCCAGTCCGCCATGGCCGCCGCGCACGCCGTCTGGCGCGCCCGGTGCAGCTCAGCCGACGTGGCGCGTCCCCGCGGCGTGCGCACGAGCAGCACGCGCCGCCCGTCCGCCTTGTCCGCGACCCGCGACACCAGCCCGGCGTCGACCGCGCTCGTGACGAGCTTGCTGGCGCGTGGCTGATCGACGTGCAACGCCGACGCCACACTGGAAACCGTTGCCTGCGTGCCTGTTCGCTCAGCCATCTCGACAACGTCCAGCACGTCGAAAGCCGGTACGGCCAGCTCGGCGAGCGCTCGGCGTGACTGACTGCGCCGCATCGCGATCAGAGCCTGCTCCACCGCGGCGAGGTGGGAGTCCACATCCACCGTGTGATCATTGCCCTCCTGTGCCGTGACGAAAGCTGTCAGCCGACATCTCACCCCAGAGAGCGATTTCTGCCGCGGGCACGGACCATCGTCCGGCCACTCGATCACCCGCCGCACCCACCGACTTCACTTTGAGCGACACGACTCGCTCCCGGGGAACAACGGATGGGACGGCGCATCCGCAGGTGCCCGCTGTGCGGCTTTCCGGAGATGGACGACCTGAACCGGGCGAACACCGGGGTGTTCCTGCGGACACCGGTGCCGTACCTGGGGCACGTGTCGGAGCGTGTCGCGGCGGAGGCCAAGGCGTGCGAAAGGAGCACGACAATCCACAATGGACAGTCGCGCCGGGACGCCACCGCCGAACAAGGGTTGAGACGGCCTACGGACAGAGCGCGCCGCCGGAACGGCGCACTCTCACTTGACCCCTGCCGCGTCCATCCCCCGCAGTTCCTTCTTCAAATCCTGAATCTCATCCCGCAACCGAGCCGCCAGCTCGAACTGCAGGTCCCGAGCAGCATTCATCATCTGATCAGTCAACGACTGCACCAGATCCGCGAGCTCCGACCGAGCCATCCCAGCCCGCTCGTGCGAGTGCACAACCCCGGAAGACCGGCCGCCCTCCCCCGTGGCCCGCTTGCCCCGGGACTGGTTCCGCCCAGACCCGCCGACCGGAACCTCGTCCTCGGCCTCGGAGTACACCGCCTCCAGAATGTCGGTGATCTTCTTCCGCAACGGCTGCGGATCAAGCCCGCGTTCTTCGTTGTAAGCGATCTGCTTGGCCCGCCGCCGGTTGGTCTCCTCGATCGCGTGCCGCATGGAGTCCGTGATCCGGTCCGCGTACATGTGGACCTCACCGGACACGTTGCGAGCCGCGCGACCGATCGTCTGCACGAGAGAGGTGCCGGACCGCAGGAACCCTTCCTTGTCCGCGTCGAGAATCGCCACCAGCGACACCTCGGGAAGGTCGAGCCCTTCCCGCAGCAGGTTGATGCCGATCAACACGTCGAACTCGCCGAGCCGCAGCTGGCGCAGCAGCTCCACCCGGCGCAGGGTGTCGACCTCGGAGTGCAGGTACCGCACCCGGATTCCCAGCTCCAGCAGGTAGTCCGTCAGGTCCTCTGCCATCTTCTTCGTGAGCGTCGTGACGAGCACGCGCTCGTCCCGCTCCGCCCGTTCCCGGATCGAGTGCACCAGGTCGTCGATCTGCCCCTCGGTCGGCTTCACGACCACCTCGGGGTCGACGAGCCCGGTGGGCCGGATGACCTGCTCGACGAACTCGCCGCCGGACTGCCCGAGCTCGTACGGGCCGGGCGTCGCCGACAGGTAGACGACCTGGCCGATCCGGTCGGCGAACTCCTCCCACGTCAGCGGGCGGTTGTCCAGCGCAGAGGGCAGCCGGAAGCCGTGCTCGACGAGGTTGCGCTTGCGCGAGGCGTCACCCTCGTACATGCCGCCGATCTGCGGCACCGTCACGTGCGACTCGTCGATGACCATCAGGAAGTCGTCGGGGAAGTAGTCGAGCAGCGTCGCCGGCGCCGTGCCGGGACCGCGGCCGTCGATGTGGCGCGAGTAGTTCTCGATGCCGTTGCAGAAGCCGACCTGACGCATCATCTCGATGTCGTACTGGGTGCGCATGCGCAGGCGCTGCGCCTCCAGGAGCTTGCCCTGGCGCTCCATCTGGGCGAGCGTCGACTCCAGCTCCGCCTCGATGTCGCGGATGGCGCGCTCCATGCGCTCCGGGCCCGCGACGTAGTGGGTGGCGGGGAAGATCCGCAGCTCGTCGACCTCGCGGATGATGTCGCCGGTCAGCGGGTGGAGGTAGTAGAGCTTGTCGATCTCGTCGCCGAAGAACTCGACGCGGACCGCGAGCTCCTCGTAGGACGGGATGATCTCGACCGTGTCGCCGCGCACCCGGAACGAGCCACGGGTGAACGACATGTCGTTGCGGTTGTACTGGACGTCGACCAGCAGGCGCAGGAACGCGTCGCGGTCGACCTCCACGCCCGTCTCCAGCCGGATGGAGCGGTCGAGGTACGACTGGGGCGTGCCGAGGCCGTAGATGCACGACACCGAGGCGACCACGATGACGTCGCGCCGGGTGAGCAGCGACATCGTGGCCGAGTGGCGGAGACGCTCGACGTCCTCGTTGATCGAGGAGTCCTTCTCGATGTACGTGTCCGTCTGCGGGATGTACGCCTCTGGCTGGTAGTAGTCGTAGTAGCTGACGAAGTACTCCACCGCGTTGTGCGGGAAGAGCTCCTTCAGCTCGTTCGCCAGCTGCGCGGCCAGCGTCTTGTTCGGCGCCATGACCAGCGTGGGGCGCTGCAGCCGTTCGACCAGCCAGGCCGTGGTCGCCGACTTGCCGGTACCGGTGGCGCCGAGCAGCACCACGTCGCGCTCGCCCGCACGCACGCGGCGCTCCAGCTCGTCGATGGCCGCCGGCTGGTCACCGGCCGGCTGGTAGTCGCTGACCACGCGGAACTGCCCGTCGGTGCGGACGATGTCGCCGACGGGACGGTGCTCGGAGTGCGCCTTGACGGTGCTCTCCTCTGGCGGGAGCTCGGTTGCGAAAGCCACGGGAAGCACGTTACGCCGGGGGTCTGACAATTTCAGATCGGGCCTGGTCAGGGCCCCTAATCGCACGGACAGCAGTTGCAGTCGCAGCAGTCGCACCCGTCGCAGTCGAGCGGGTTGTCCCGCCGCTTGTCGCTCCACGGGCCGGGGAACGGGTCGCGGCAGCAGAACTGGCAGGTCCCGCACATGTAGAGGAACGCCCCGCAGCCGCTGAAACACCCGCGCGGCCGTGGCTGCGGGTTCAGCCTCGGGTACGCCCACAACCCGCTGCCCGGATTCGACCAGCTCGGCTTCTCCGGAGCACGCCGGCGGCCGAACACCCGGATGATCGACTCCTCCAGCTCGTGCACCAGCAGCTTGTGCACGAGCCGCGCGTCGGTGAACTCGACCTCGTCCAGCGCCAGCCGGATGCCCGTGACGGCGTCCAGGCACAGCCGGTGGGCCTCGTCGACCGTAGCCCCGGTGGCCAGCAACGGGTTCCACGCACCCGACGCGCGGTCCTCCTCCAGGTCCTCGACGGCGTCGATCAGGTGCGCCACCCGTCCGAACAGCCGTCCCACCTCGCGCAACGGCTCCGCGTTCTGCGGCCTGCCCGCGATCAGGGCCGTCTGCCCGACGGCGAACGCGGTCGCCGTCTCCGTCGGCTCCGTGACCACCAGCACCGAGCTGCCCAGCCCCGCCGCTGCCTCCACGAGGGGCTGCCGCCGCACCGAGTCGACCATCACCGAGGCGTCGAAGCCGAGATCGGACGCCGTCCCGATCCCCTTGGCGGCCCAGCGCTGCGCCACCGCGCGCCCCGCCCACCCCAGCCGGCCGGTCAGCCCGTCACCGTCGTCCACGTGGTCGTGGATCTTCAACGACGCCAGCACCAGCGACACCGACGCCGCCAGCCGCGCACCGGATCCGATCGCCACGTCCGCGGACTTCAGCCCGCGCAACGCACACGGCCCGGCAGACCGCCGCGAGAGGCCGCTCTGCGCCTCGACCACGGCCGAGATCATCAGCCCGTCGTAGTTGGTGACGAGCCGCGACAGATGACCGTGCTCGTCGCGCAACGACAGGCACATCCCGCACAGGTGCGCGAGCCACGCGGACCGCAGCTCAGCCCCCATCCTGTTGCGGCAGGGGCGAATGATCCCGAACATGCGGCGCATCCTAAGTGGCCGTCTCAGGTTTGGATGGCAGTATCGGCCCCGTGGCACACATCCATCCGCCGAAGATCGAGTACTTCGACCTGGACGCCAAGAGCAACACCGATCCCAAGGGACAGCTGCGCAGCGTCGACGAGTACCGGCTCACCCCGACGGGCCTCTACATGTTCCGGCCGCTCAGCGGTCATCCGCAGATCAGCCACTTCGAGAGCTGGTTCCTGCCGAAGCTCAACGTCCGGGTGACCCGCCAGTCCTGGCACCCCGGCCACGAGCGCGACTACGACTTCTACGTCGACGTCGTCGAGATCACCGGGGTGGGCAGCGTCTGGAAGACCATCGACCTCTACCTCGACCTGATCGTCCGAACGGGTCGCAGCGTCACCGTTCTGGACACCGACGAATTGATCACCGCAGTTCAGCACAACCTGATCACCCCGGAACGAGCCCAATGGGCGCTGGAAACCACCTACTCAGCGGTGTCCGGCATTTCAGCGCACGGTCACGATGTGGTCAGGTGGCTCACCTCTTCGGGTTGTCCCACCTCCTGGCGTTGATACACAGAGTGTGTTCGTCATCTGACCGTGACGTAACGAATCGACCCGGCGTGTAACTGCGAGCACTTATTTGACTACCCTCGGCGGCGTGGGAGCGGTCACTACACCTCAGCTGGTCGACGTTGTCGACACCATTTCGGGCGTGCGCGCTTATTCGTCCGGTGGCACGCGGACCCTCAGTTCGTGCGAGGTGGAGCGCTGGGGCCTGCGGATCGAGCACCCCACCCCGGAAGACCCGTTCTCGGACGCCGAAATCACCTGGCTGATGCCGGAACTGGGCCTGCGCCTCACGACCTACCGCGCCCGCTCCCGGCACTCCCGCAGCGGCCCGAGCGTGCTGTCCGCGGTCCGCGTCGAGCGCGACCACCGCCACTGGCAGACCACGGACCTGTTGCTGGGCCTGGCGATTCCGGGCGGTACCACGCCCCGCATCGTGCGCAGCGAGGACTTCGCCGCCGCCGTGGCAGGCCGCGTCCTGCGCCCCGGCGACGCCGACCAGGCCCTGCGCACCGTGCACCGCACCCTCGAAGAGCTCAGCAACGTCAACCACAACCTGACGTCGTGGCTGACGTGGCACGGCATCTACGACACCTGGCCGCCCCTGTAGGCCTGCACGCGCGCGACGGCAGCCACCATCCACGGCTCCTTCGCCTCACCGTAGGCAAACGCCGAGGAATCGGCCGCGAATCGCTGGGACAGCTCGAGTTTGAGCGCCGCGTACTCCTCACGAGCCTGCGTGTCGTGCCGCAGCCAGTCGCGGAAGTCGATCGCCCACCGCCAGTTGGCAGCACCCTCGACGCGCAGGTGAAGATTCACCCGCCGCCCCGGATCAGCCCCGGCGTGCAGTCGCTTGCTCCAGTCACCCTCGCCGCGCGGCGTGTCCTCGTACGGCCCCACGTACGGAAACCCGGCCTGCGCCAACGTCTCCCGCAACGAGTCGGCGGTCGCCATGTCCTCGACAGCGAGCTGGAAGTCCAGCACGTCCTTGGCCGCGAGCCCTGGCACCGCCGTCGACCCGATGTGCTCGACCCGCCGCCCACCGGCCGCCACGCTGATCCGCCGGGCAAGCCGCTTGGCCTGCGCGGGCCACCGCCCGTCGTACGGCACCACGATCGGCGACCCGGCCGCGTAGGACTGCGTCCGCACGTTCTTCTCGAACCCGACCAGCCGGTCCCACAACCCGGTGATGTCCGGAACCTCCCCGGAGTTGTCCAGCCACACGTCCGCCACGGCCCGCCGCTGCTCGTCCGTGGCCTGCGCGGCGATCCGGTTCTCCGCGTCCCGCCGGTCCATCCCCCTGCTCGTGACCAGGCGCTCCAGCCGGGTGGCCGCATCCGCGTGCACCACGATCACGAGGTGGTACGCCGCCGCCAGGTCCCGCTCCACCAGCAAGGGGATGTCGTGCACGACGATCGCGTCCTCGGGAGCCTCGGCCATCCGCTGCCCGGTCAACGCCCCGATGCGCGGATGCGTGATCCCGTTGAGCGTCTGCCGAGCCTCCTCACTGGCGAAGGCCTTGGCCGCCAACGCCGCCCGGTTCAACGTGCCGTCACCGTTGAGCACGTCCTCACCGAACGCCTTGACGACCTCCTTGAGCCCGTCCGTACCGGGCTCAAGCACCTCACGCGCGAGCTTGTCCGCATCGATGACCACAGCGCCGTTCTCGGCGAGCAGCTTCGCGATCGTCGACTTCCCGGACCCGATTCCGCCGGTCAACCCCACCCTGAGCATGCCGGTCAGGTTAGCCGGGCAAGCCCGGCGAGCAGGACCGACACCACCACGGCGACGACCGCCACCGTGCCGAAGCCGCTCGCCGCCCCGACCGTCCCGATCACCGCGACCCCCAGCGCCAGCCCGAACTCCGTCCCGGTCTCCGACAACGCCGCCGCCGAGCCCGCCTTCTCCTCCGGCGCGGCACCCACGATCAGGTCCGTGCTCAACGCCATCACCGGCCCCTGTCCCAGGTAGATGACGACGATGCCGAGCACCGCGGCGTGCGGCACGATCGCGAACCCCGCGGCAGCCACGATCAGGGCCACCGACACAGTCCGCCCGGCACCGAAAGCGCCGGCGAGACGCGGAGCGAGCACCGACGTGACGATCATGGCAACAGACGCCGGAAGCAGCAGAAGCCCTGCCCGCAACGGCGAGAAGTGCTGCTGCAACTGCTGCGTCACCAGCAGATAGACCCCAGCCGTCACCGCGGCGTCCGCGACCAGCACCACGACCGCGCGCCCGAACCGCCCCCGGAACAACGCCGTCTCGATCAACGGATGCGCGATCCTCCGCTGCCGCCGCACGAACCAGCCGCCGACCGCAAGACCCGCCACCGCCGCAACGACGTCGAAGTGCTTGATGCCGTACACCGTCAGCACCGTCGCCACGAGCACGAGCGCCACACTCGGCAGATCAACCCGGTGCACCGGCCCGTGGTGCTCCGGCAACACGAACGGCCCCGCGACCAGCAACAACACCATGACCGGCACCGCCACCAGGAACGCCGACCCCCACCACCACGTCTCCAGCAGCGCACCACCGACCACAGGGCCAAGCGCGACACCACCGGACATCGCCGCCGCCCAGATGCCGATCGCCGTACCGCGCCGGTCCCGGAACATCGTGCTGATCAACGCCAACGTCGACGGCATCAACGTCGACCCGGCAACCCCGAGCAACGCCCGAGCCGCGATCAACGCCTCAGGCGTGGGCGCGTAAGCAGCCACCACCGACCCACCCGCGAACGCCGCCGCCCCGATGAGCAACAACCTGCGTCGCCCGATCCGGTCACCGAGCACACCCATCGGAATGAGCAGCGCGGCGATCACGAACCCGTAGCTGTCGAGAATCCAGAGCAGCTCAGTACCGGTGGGCTGCAAGCTCTTCGCGAGATGCGGGGAGGCGAGGTAGAGGATGGTGACATCCATGGCGAGCATCGCCGTGGGCAGCGTGAGCACCGCGAGTCCGAGCCAGGACCGCACGCTCTCCTTTGATCGACTTGTCATGCCCAGACGCTAAAGTCTCACACAGGTGTGAGAGTCAAGGGAGAAATCGCGTGCGAATCGGGGAACTGGCACGGCGCACCGGCGTGAGCCAACGACTGTTGCGCTACTACGAGGAACAAGGCCTGCTCACGCCACAACGACTGCCCAGCGGCTACCGCGTCTACACCGACTCCGACGTGCTGCGTGTGGCACACATCCGCAGCCTCCTGGCCGCAGGCCTCTCCACCGACACGATCGCCGAAGTCCTGCCGTGCATGGGCGTGGACGGCGAGCGGCTGATCGCGTCCATCTGCCCAGAGCTGGTGGACGAACTGCTGGTGGAACGAGCCCGGATCGCCGCGTCGATCCAAGCCCTGCAGGAAGCTCAGTCCGCTTTGGACACGATCATCACCGCTAGACCGGCGGCGTCATCGACTGCTGCGCCAGCACCGGCAGGATCGCCATGAGCTTCTCCTTCGGGATGAAGTTGTGCCGGTTGCGCACCACGAACGTCGACTTGCCGAGCGACCCGACGAGCAACTGCTCCTCTTTCCCCTCGATCAACGTCCCCTTCTGCTTCCCGACGTCAACCTCGGTGATCTTCGCCCCCTCCTGCCGCTCAGCCTCGACGCTCTCCGTGACCCGAGTACGCGCCGTCAAATCGTCCGTGTAGGTGGACAGCCCGATGACGATCTTCGCGTCCGGCAGGTTCTTCTTCTCGGGAATCCCGTAGTAACAATCGATCTTCCCGGTCCGCCCGATCCCGGGCTCCTTGATCCCGATGATGATCCGAGGCTCGCCAGGCAACTCCTGCCCGAGCGTCGCGTTCATCATGTCGACCGGCACCACCAACTCGCAGTCGTCCGGCAACGCCCGATCCACCATCGCCGGAACCCGCGACGCCGTGGTGGGCGGGGTGATCTTCGGGATCTGCGGCGGCGGCGCCTGAGTTTGTGGTGCAGAGCCGGAGCAGGCCGCGCAGACCGCCAGCGCCACCGCGCCCAGTGCCACGAAGAACTTGTTCCCACGCATAGGTTTGCCAACCTACACAACGAGGTTGAGCCTCCACCACAGAGTGAACGGGTGGCCCTGTCGTGGCCACGCGCGGCACATCTCGCATTGGCGGGTCTGGCGCGGAGCCCCAGGAAAACCCTCGCAACCGGCACGTCCGATGCCAACGCACCCACCTGCGGACCCAACGAAAACGGAGGCCCCCACACCCAAAGGGTGCAGGGGCCTCCGTCAGTCAGCTACAAGGAGCTGGAGCGGATCACATACCGCCGGACAGCTTCTCCCGAAGCGCGGCCAGCTGCTCGTCCGAAGCGAGCGTGCCACCGGACTGAGCCGGCGCACCAACGGACGTGGTGCCGGAAGTGTCCCCACCGGAGGTGTAGTTGCCCGCACCCTCGGCCGAAGCCTCTTCCTCAGCCTCAGCGGCCTTGCGGATCTGCTTCATGTGGGCCTCGTAACGAGTGTGGGCCTCAGCGTACTGACGCTCCCACTCCTCACGCTGCTTGTCGAAGCCGTCCTGCCACTCCTGGGTCTCCGGGTCGAAGCCCTCGGGGTAGATGTAGTTGCCCTGGTCGTCGTACTCGGCGGCCATGCCGTACTGGGTCGGGTCGAACTCGGTGTCGACCGTGAAGCCCTCGTTGGCCTGCTTGAGCGACAGCGAGATGCGGCGACGGTCGAGGTCGATGTCGATGACCTTGACCATGACGTCGTCGCCGACCTGGACGACCTGCTCCGGGATCTCGACGTGGCGCTCGGCCAGCTCGGAGATGTGGACCAGGCCCTCGATGCCCTCGTCCACGCGGACGAACGCACCGAACGGAACCAGCTTGGTGACCTTGCCCGGCACGATCTGGCCGATCGCGTGGGTGCGGGCGAACTGGCGCCACGGGTCTTCCTGGGTCGCCTTCAGCGACAGGGAGACGCGCTCGCGCTCCATGTCGACGTCGAGGACCTCGACGGTGACTTCCTGGCCGACCTCGACAACCTCGGACGGGTGGTCGATGTGCTTCCAGGACAGCTCCGAGACGTGGACGAGACCGTCGACGCCACCCAGGTCCACGAAGGCACCGAAGTTGACGATCGAGGACACGACGCCCTTGCGGACCTGGCCCTTCTGCAGCTGGTTGAGGAACTCGCTGCGGACCTCGGACTGGGTCTGCTCCAGCCACGCACGGCGGGACAGGACCACGTTGTTGCGGTTCTTGTCCAGCTCGATGATCTTCGCCTCGAGCTCACGGCCGACGTACGGCTGGAGGTCGCGGACGCGACGCATCTCGACGAGCGAGGCGGGGAGGAAGCCGCGGAGACCGATGTCGAGGATGAGACCACCCTTGACGACCTCGATGACAGTGCCGCGGACCGGCTCGTCCTTCTCCTTGAGGGCCTCGATGGTGCCCCACGCGCGCTCGTACTGAGCGCGCTTCTTGGAGAGGATCAGGCGGCCTTCCTTGTCCTCCTTCTGGAGAACAAGGGCCTCGACCTCGTCACCGACGGAGACAACCTCGGCGGGATCGACGTCGTGCTTGATCGACAGTTCACGCGAGGGGATGACCCCCTCGGTCTTGTAGCCGATGTCGAGCAGGACCTCGTCCCGGTCGACCTTGACGATCGTGCCTTCAACGATGTCGCCATCGTTGAAGTACTTGATCGTCTTGTCGATAGCAGCGAGGAAGTCCTCCTCCGTCCCGATGTCGTTGATCGCGACCTGCTTGGGCGCAGCGGCAACGGGGGCGGTGGTGGTGTCGGTGGACATTAGGTAGGTGGCTCCGGTACGGATTGGCATTAATGAGTGGTAGTGGTGCGCGCGCAGCGTCGCAGCGACCTGGAATCCCCGACCGTTCTGGATCATGGGCAGCACTAACCCACTACGCGGGCGTTATCGTACGCGGCCGCGAGACGTGTGAGCAAACCAGCCCCCATGTGAAGGAGCAGTGTGTCCAACCAGCACGCGAGCGCGGAACAAGCGCTCGGCACGGCCGGCATCGTCAAGCGCGGAGCTGACGCCGCCGAGTCACGTGCGGCGAACCGCATCTGGTGGGACGCGGACGCCGACGACTACCACGACACGCACGGCGACTTCCTGGGTGCGGCCGACTTCCTCTGGTGCCCTGAGGGACTGCGCGAGGAGGAGACCCGTTTCCTCGGTGAAATCGCTGGTCAGCGCATCCTCGAGGTGGGCTGCGGCAGTGCCCCGTGCGCCCGGTGGCTCAAGGCGAACGGGGCCGAAGTCACCGCCTTCGACATCTCCGAGGGCATGCTCAGGCACGCGCGAGAGAACAACGCCAAGACCGGCATCGACGTGCCGCTCGTCCAGGCCAGCGCCGACCAGCTCCCCTTCGCCGGCGGCTCCTTCGACGCCGCCTGCTCGGCGTTCGGCGCGGTGCCTTTCGTGGCGGACGTTCAGGAGGTCTTCAGCGAGGTGGCCCGCGTCCTCAAGCCGGGCTCGCCGTGGGTGTTCTCGGTCAACCACCCGATGCGGTGGATCTTCCCGGACGACCCCGGCCCGCTCGGCCTCACGGTCACGCAGTCGTACTTCGACCGCACCCCCTATGTAGAGGTCGACGAGGAGGGCCGCGCCACCTACGTGGAGCACCACCGCACGCTCGGCGACTACGTCCGGGCGCTCACAGCCACCGGATTCGTCGTCGAGGACCTCGTCGAGCCGGAGTGGCCGAAGGGGCACACGCGCGTCTGGGGGCAGTGGAGCCCGCTGCGGGGCAGGCTCTTCCCCGGCACCGCGATCTTCCGGACGCGCCTGACGTCGTAATCTCACGCTCATGACCTCGGCACGCGGACTCGTGGCGGCCCAGTCAGCACGTTTCGCGTCGCTGGACCCGTTGCTCCCGCCCGCCGTCGAACCGCCGATGGACGGCCACGTCATCACGGCGGCGCTCGCCGACGGCACGCGCGTCGCCGGGGTCATCAGCCACCAGTCGTTCGAGCCGCACTCCATCACCCGGCTGTGGTCGGCAGCGGAGGTGTGGGAGCTGCTGCCGCTGGTCGGCACGAGCCAGGGCATGGACGCACTGCTCGCGCGGTGGCGCCGGCACCTCGACACGCAGGAGATCGGCGAGGACACCGCGTGCGTCGTGCACTGGCCGAGCCGCGACACGACGGCAACGCGCGCGTTCCTCGACCACGGCCTGGTGCCGCTGTCCGTGCTGGGCGTGCGGCTGAGGACTCCGCCGGTCCGCGTCCCGCGCACGCTCACGATCCGCCGAGCCACCCCGCACGACCTGGAAACGGTGCTGGAGCTGTCGCTCGCGGAGCTGGAGTACTCGTCGTTCGTCGGCTCCACGATCGTGCGCCCGGAGGCACCCGCCCTCAAACGACGCGCCTTGGCCGAACGGCTGACCAACGCGAGCCCGATCTGGCTGGCGGAACGGGACGGCATCGCGGTGGCGCTCGCCGAGTGCGCGATCGTCTCGTCCGAGCCGGGCACCAGCGCGGCGGCGAGGCTGCCGCGCGGGCGCTGGGGCTATGTGAACTGCGTCTCCGTGCTGCCCGGCGCCCGCGGCACCGGCATCGGCCAGCAGCTCGTCGCCTACGCCCACCAGGAACTTCACCGGATGGGCACGGTCGGCACGTACCTCTACTACAACCCGCCGAACCCGCTGAGCAGCGTCTTCTGGCCGCGTCAGGGCTACCGGCCGCTGTGGACCGTCTGGGAAGTACGCCCCGCCACAGCCCTTAGGTGACCAATGTCCGAGTTGCCAGGCGACCTCGACTGCGCGAGAATTTGTACTGACCGGTCAGTTTAAACGGAAGGTAAAGCCGTGGAGATCCGCGCGGAACGCGCAGGCGTCAACGGGGCACATGGTCCGCTGCTCCGGCCGACTTCGCTGATCGTGAAGCCGGGCGAGCTGACGCTGGTCGCCGGCGAGCCCGGCGCCGGTCACACCGCGCTCGGCCTGCTGCTCTCCGGCCGCATCAAGCCCTCGACGGGCACGGTCTCGCCGGACGCCAGGGCGTTGCGCAAGCAGGTCGTGCTGGTCGACGCCCCCGAGGTGAACGAGCCGGAGGATGCGCTGTCCCTGGCCGCCGTCGTCGGCGAGGAGCTCGCGATGAACGGCATGTCCTCCGGCAAGAAGGCAGTGCACGACTGGCTGGTGGAGCACGCCGCCGACGAGCACGCGACGAAGCGCTTCGAGCACGTGCCGCCGCAGACGCGGTGCGCCGTGATGCTCGAACTGGCCTCCGCGCGGCCCGGCGTCACGACGCTCGTCCTCGACTGCCCCGACCGCTACCACCCCAACCCGCGCGAGTGGTTCGCATTGGCGCACGACTACGTGACCCCAGAACGGTCCGTGGTCGCCCTGTGCTCGAACTCCTCCGCCCACATCCTCGACATCCCGCACGCGCGCCTTGGTGAGGACAACGACACCAAGATGGAGATCACCGCATGAGCGCCCTTCGCATGGCCTTCAACGAACTTCGCCGGGTCACGTCCGGCACCCTGCCCCGGCTCGCGGTGCTCGCGCTGGCCCTGGTGCCGCTGCTCTACGCCTCGCTGTACCTCTACGCCAACAAGGACCCGTACGCGAACCTCAACCAGGTGCCGGCCGCGCTCGTCGTCAAGGACAAGGGCGCCAAGGACCTCAACGCGGGCAAGGAGGTCGCCGACGAGCTGCTGAACGGCAAGAAGTTCAACTGGCACGTCGTCGACAACCCCGCCGACGCCGACGACGGCGTGCGCAAGGGGACGTACATCTTCGCCCTGACGCTGCCGGAGGACTTCTCCGAGGCGCTCACGTCCGCGGAGCAGAACAAGCCCCGCCAGGGCGTGCTGACGCTGACGACCAACGACGCCAACAACTACCTCGGCAGCACGATCGCGAACCAGGTCGTCTCCGAGGTCCGCCGCGCCGTGACCGCGAAGGTCTCCACCGAGGCCGCCGACAAGCTGCTGCTCGGGTTCTCCACGATCCGTCAGGAGACCACCAAGGCGGTGGACGGTGCCACGCAGCTCGCTTCCGGCAACGCCGAGCTGCGCGACAAGCTGAAGGAGCTCGACAAGGGCGTCCAGGAGCTCCGCACCGGTTCCGTGACCGCCGCGAACGGCGCCGCACAGCTGCGCGACGGCACGCACCAGATGCGTTCGCAGGCCTCGGTGCTGCCCGACAGCACCCGTCAGCTCGCCAACGGGGCCCGCCAGGTCGCGGACGGCAACGAGACCGCCGCACGTGAAGCGGAGGAGTACGCCAAGAAGGCCCAGGCTCTCGTCGGTGTGCTCGACCAGGCCAACGGCGACATCGCGACCCGGTTGCGGGCACTGGGCTTCACCGAGGCCCAGGTGCAGAACGTGCTGGGCACGATCGGCCAGGTCCGCAAGCCCGTCGACGACGCCAACGGCAAGGTCCAGGGTGCGGCCGGCGACCTGCGCAAGCTCGCGAACGGCGCGGACCAGGTCGCCGACGGCGCCGAGACGCTCGCCTCGAAGATGCCCGGACTGTACGACGGCATCGTGAAGGTCGACGACGGCCTCACCACGCTCGCGGACGGCAACGCGAAGATCCGCGACGGCCTGCAGCAGGCCGCGACGGGCACCCCGCAGTTCGTCGACGGCTCCACGAAGCTCGCGGACGGCTCCGCACAGCTGCGCGACGGCCTGACCGGCGGTGTGAACAAGATCCCGAACACGGACGACCCGACGCGGGCGGCCATCGCGCAGGCGATCGGTGACCCGGTGGCGGTGAAGGGTCTCTCCCAGACGAAGGCCGCCACCTACGGCGCGGGCCTGGCCCCGTTCTTCCTCGGCCTGGCGACGTGGATCGGCGCGTTCGTGCTCTTCCTGCTGCTGCGACCGTTGTCACGCCGTGCACTGGCCGCTGGTCAGTCCGCGCTGCGCGTGGCGCTGGGCGGCTGGTTGCCGGGTGCGTTGCTGGGCGTCGTTCAGGTGCTGGTGATGTTCTCGGTGGTGCGGTTCGTGGTGGACATCGAGCCGTCGAACCCCCTCGGCACGTTCGGGTTCCTCGTGCTGATGTCGCTGACGTTCGTGGCGATCCTGCACGCGCTCAACGCCGCGTTCGGCGCCGTCGGCAAGTTCCTCGGCCTGATCCTGCTGATCCTGCAGCTGGTCAGCGCGGGCGGCACGTTCCCGTGGCAGACGATCCCGGTGCCGCTGTACCCGCTGCACTACGGCCTGCCGATGGGTTACGCGGTCGACGGCCTGCGCCACCTGATGTACGGCGGCGACCTCGGCAGCGTGGGTCACGACGCTTTGATCCTTCTCGCCTGGCTGGTCGGAGCCCTAGCCTTGTCGTCCGTGGCGGCCTACAAGCAGCGGGTGTGGACACCTTCCAAGCTGAAGCCGGAGCTCGTGCTGTGAGCGCGCGAACGACAGCGACCAAGCAGAAGCTCTTCGACGCGGCGTTGAAGCTGGTCGGCGAACGGGGCGCGGCCTCGGTGACGGTCGACGAGATCGCCGCGGAGGCAGGCGTCGCCAAGGGCACGATCTACTACAACTTCGCCTCGAAGGACGCCCTGGTCGAAGCCCTCCTGCGGCACGGGGTGGAGATCCTCGCCGGCAGGCTGCGGGCGGCCGAGGGTGCGGAGGACTCGCTGGAGGCGCTGGTCGACGCGATGCTCGGCTTCTGGGCCGAGTATCCGGCGTTCGGCCAGCTGCTGGTCTCCGAGCTGTGGCGGACGCCGGGCCAATGGCACGGCACTCTCTCGCTGCTGCGCGACGACATCGTGTCGATCGTGCGCGGTCAGATGAAGCGACTGTCCGACGCGGGCCGGCTGCCGGAAGGCGTCGAGCCCGGCACCGCGTCGGCGGCGTTGTTCGGCACTCTCCTCGTGATCGCGCTGGACTGGCAGGTGTTCCAGCCGGAGCGGTCACGGGCGGAGGTGCGCGACTCCGTCATGCTGCTGGTGCGGGGGATGCGGTCGGCCCGCTGACCTGCACGGCGTTCAGCTGCCGGATCATCGTGGCGAACACCGTGAGCTCGAACGCGTACTTCGGCGGCAGGGAGATCGAGAAGTTCGACAGCAGGAAGCAGAGCCACCACAGCAGCACCAGGCCGCTCGTCTCGCGGTGCTGCAGGCCGAGCATGGGCTGTGACCGTTCGGACCCGCGCCAGATGTCCTGCCTCACCGCGTAGGGGATGCAGAAGTTCTCGATCGGGATGAACCAGCCGACGAACACCCACACGTTCCTGAAGCGGTGCTGCTGGTCGGACGTGATGGCCTCGGAGTTGTGCCGAGCCCTGTTCATCCACACGATGAAGGCGATCGCCGCGCCGACGAACCCCACCAGCAGAGCCCACGAGAGCACCCGTCCCACCGCGGCGTGAGCTACACGGCATCGACGGTGAGCCACGCCAGAACCGCGACGAGGACCTTGGTCAGTGCGACGACTCCGATCAGGACGGTCGCCACGACGCCTGCACCGTGCACGGGCCGGAGAACGCCTTCGGTCATGAGAACTCCCCCAGAATCAACGGGTCCCCGACGTCGGCGCGGAGCTACCTCGTCAAACGCCCAGTCGCCCCCAGGCGACGAACACGCACAGGGCGAACAGCACCACGTTCGTCGACACGGCGCGCACCTCCTTCAGCCTGGTGTGGCTGATCGCCGCTCCCACCATCACCACGGCCAGCCCGATGGCCGCCACCGGTGTGAGTTCGGGGGCGATCCCCGTGAGCCCCGGCAGCAGGAGCCCGGCGACCGCCGCCAGCTCCAGCGCCGCCACGATCCGGATCACCGGGAGCGGGAAGAACACCACCCCGGTCTGCCCGGTCGCGATCATGCGGTCCTTGGACTGGGTCGACTTGAGCGTGCCCGAGATGAGGAACACAACGGCCAGCACGCCCTGAGAGATCCACAATGCGATGTTCATGCCGTGGAGACGACGCGGCGTCTCGATGTGTGACAGCTGCACCGCCCGATCGAGCTACACCTTTGGTCATGCGGGGCTAAATGGCCGCCGGTACGAACGAAGACATGCCGAAACCGCCAAGCATCCTCGTCGCGCTGCTCGCGTGTGCCGCGCTCACGACGTCCCCGGCCGTCGCCGCCGAACCCGTGACCGCCACCGCCGACTTCCAGGAGGCGCTGTTCTCCCCCGTCGACGGCGTCCTCGACTTCGAGGAGACAGCCGACGGGATCAAGGTCAAGGGCGCGTTCCAGAAGGGCTTCTCCTCCGGACGGCCCGACGACTACCTGCTGCAGGTCCTCGACAACGCGACGGTGGTCGTGGACTTCAGCGAGGAGTTCCGCGACGTCGCCGAGATCAAGTCGCCGGCGGTCGCGGAGTTCGAGTTCACCACGAAGACCAAGCAGAAGATCGCCGACATCCGCAACGAGGACGTCGTGGTCCGCCAGCTCGTGAACGTGGCGGCCGGCATCAAGGTGCAGGCGGAGATCGGCCGGGCGAAGGTCCAGAAGGGCTGACGCTCAGCGGGCGTCCTCGTGGTGCAGCGAGGGCGCCCGTCCCTCCAACGCCCGTTCGACGGCATCCAGGACGGCACGGCTCGTGCGCTGCGCGGCGTCGTGCGCGAAGTGGCCGAGCAACACCTGCTGCGTCGGGTTCGGCAGCACCGGGTCCGGCACCGGCGCGCACGTGTGCACCTCCACCACCGGCGCGCCTTCTGCCAAGAGATGCCGCACGGCCCGCAGGACGCCCTCGCGGTAGCTGTCGTGCACCCACGCGACCAGCAGGTTCACCGGCCGGCCTGCCAGCTCGTACTCGACCTCCGAGGCCAGCGCGGCAGGCTTGGTCCAGTCGGCCTTGACCCACGTCGGACGGTGTCCGCGTGAAATGGCCGCCCGCGCCGCCCTGCCAGGCCCCTCGTCGGCCATCAGGGGCCGCGTCCGTGACGGCAGCACGACCTGCCACCCGCGTTCCACCAGCCGTTGCGCGCAGCCGGCCAGCATCCCCGTCCCGCCGAGCACCAGCGCCGTTCTCACCGAGCACGCTCCCGTCCGACCGACGCCAGCGGGCCGGCCAGCCACCGCTCCACCTGCGCCTGCCCGCACAACCGCACGACCGCGATCTCGTCGACCAGGGCGAGCACCCTGGCCCGGTTGCGCCGGTAGGTCTTCCAGCCCCACCGCAGTATGTGCTCGGAGTCCGTGAACACCGACCACAGCGACGGTTCCTGGTTACCGTTCCACAACTCCACGCGGCACGCGCGGCGTCTGATCGTGCGGCCGACGAGCCGTCCCATCACCGTCGCGAACGGGTGATCAAGCCACACCAACGTGTCCGCGCGGTCCAGCAGGACGGGCCGCACTTCCTTGTACTGGAACTCGGTGACCCACGTGTCGTCGTCCGCGAACGCCGCCACCTCGGTGGCGAACTCGGGTCGCGGCGTCCACTGTGGCCCCCAGTAGAGACTGTCCAGCTCCACTCGCCGCAGGTCGCGCTTCTCGGCGATGCGCAGGCAGAGCGTCGACTTGCCGGATCCGGCGTTGCCGGCGACGAGGATGCGCCGGGGCACGTGCGGCAGCGGATCGGCTGGTCCGAGCAACGGCATCGGGCCAGGGTAGGGGAAATCGACTGATCACAACACGAACGCAGGGCCCCCGGAACACCGGAGGCCCTGCGTTGTGAACGACGTCAGAGAGCGGTGACGTTCGTCGCCTGCGGGCCCTTCTGGCCCTGCGTGACGTCGAACGAGACCTTCTGGTTCTCCTCGAGGCTGCGGTAGCCGCCGCCGTTGAGGGCCGAGTAGTGGACGAAGACGTCAGCGCCGCCGTCCTCGGGGGCGATGAAGCCGAAGCCCTTTTCGGCGTTGAACCACTTGACGGTGCCGTTTGCCATGTACTGCTGCTCCTTCAATGCTGAAGAACGAACCGCACTGTGCGGCCGCTCCGTGGTTGGTCGTGAGCCGACCCGCCCCAACCGCTAAGAAGGAGAAGCGCTCGCAACTGAAGTTTGGCGAGCGTGAAATGACACGAACACAAAACTGCAACCGAAGAGTCAGTATAGCGTACTCAGCGACGTTTGCGCTGAGGTACCGCGAACCGGAGCTGCATCAGCGTCACCCGCAAGATCAGGAAGCACGCGAGACCGGCCGCCGCCACCGCGCACAACGTGGACAAAGTCGAAAACACCACGTAGACCGGGGTGTCGAGCAACAACGACTCGATCACGTCACAGAGCACCATCGCGAGGAACGCGTACTGCCACGGCTTGATCAACGGGCTGGCCACCCGCTCCTCGAACGGCACGTCGCGCTGGCCGGGGTCGCTGGCCTTCCAGATCTCCCCCATCATCCGCACGCCGTGCAGGGCGATCGCCTCGGCGTTGTGCGTGGCGTTGCGGAACCAGAGGATGAACGCCACCGCCCCGGGCACGAGCAGCACGATGGCGAGGAAGCTCCACGAGGACGAGCCGCCCCGCCAGTCGACGACCGTGCCCCAGACGGACGCGACGGCGACCAGCGCGATCAGACCCTGGCTGACGTACCCGGTCACCCGGACGTCCTTCAAGTCGATGTAGGTGTCCAACGCACAACTCCCGAACACTGGCGGACCCGGCGGGAGACTACCGCCCGAAACCGCAGCCCAGCTCGGCGAAAGTCGCGATCTTCTCCGCGGCGCGCACGACGACCTCGTCGATGCCGTCCAGCACCACGCGGTCACCGGTGCGGCGGGCGGGCACCAGCGGCACGTCCGCCTTCCCGCAGGCCTCGACGACCGACGTGAACGCCCGCGCGGCCGCCAGGGGCGCGACGAGGGGTTCGCCGGTCTGCCGGTGCCGGATCAGGTTCTCCAGGAGGTCGACGGTGGGCGGCACGGCCATCCGGTGGTCGTTCACGGTCAGCCGGTCGTCGTCGTACCACCACACGGCCTGGCCCAGCGAGCCGTGCACGAGCATCACCGGTGGCAACGATGTCGACGCACAGAGCGTGGACGCGACTACGACCGGTGGCGCGCCATCAGCCGTGACGCGCACGCACGACGTGTCGTCGGCGGTGATCGTGTCGCGGCACCGGAACAGCTCCAGCTCCACACCGATGTCCGTGCGCTCTTCCACGTCGGCCAGCAACAGGGCGTTCTGCAGGGCGTGCGCGAACGGGTTCACCAGCGTCCCGTCCTCGCCGTGCCGCCCAGCCCACGTGGCCCGCTCGTAGTAGGAGTCCGTGCGCACCCAGCGGCCGGCGGCGCCGATGCCCGAGATGTCCCCGAGCGCGCCGGAGCCGATCAGCGAGCAGAGCCGCCGGTACGAGCCGGTGCCCTGGGACTGGAACCCGACCTGGCACACCAGCCCGCGGTCGGCTGCGGCCGAGGAGATCTCGTCGAAGTCCGCCACCGAGAGCAACGCAGGCTTCTCCACCATCACGTCGCAGCCCAGCGCGAAGGCCGACAGCACCAGGTCCCGGTGCGTCGACGGCGGCGAGGAGATCACCGCGACCTCGGGGTGCAGCTCGGCGGCCAGCGACGGCAGATCCGGGTAGGACGGCACCGGCACCTCGACGTCGGTGACATCCGCCACATCGACGACACCGACGAAGGTGGCGACCCCGTCGTGACCGAGCCGGAGCAGGTTCTCCACGTGCCGCGCCCCGTGCCCACGCGCCCCGACCAGCGCAACACGCATCGTCCTCACCCTTCTCGGGTGGACTCCGCAGCCAGCGCCAGGGGTCCGGCGATCACCAGCGCCAGCGGAGGCAGGGCCCACACCAGCACACCGGCGACCACCAACGCGGCCATCAGCATCGGCTCAGGTGCCTCAAATATCAATCCGCCGCGCCAACCAAGACATGCATGCGACAGCGACCAGGCCCCGATCGCGGCAGAACCGGCCACAACGGCGAGCCGGACGGGCAGCGGCGCCGGCAGCACCGTGACCACGAGGATCACGTCCACCACCAGCACCGCCCACAGCACCGCGAACACGACACCCGGCACCCACTGGACGCGCAGCAACGACCAGAACCGTCCCGCCGGAAGACCGCCCCGCAGGACGGCACACCCCGCTCCGAACGCCGAGAACGCGGTCACCAGCGGGAGCGAGGCCACGAAGACGAACAGCCCGACCAGCAGGGCGTCGGCGAGAACCTCCACCCGCTCGCGCGTCATCCCTTCAGCCCCGTCGTGGCCACGCCGGCTACCAGGAACCGCTGGAACGCCAGGAAGAACAGCCCGATCGGCACCAGCGACAGCACGGACATCGCGAACATCGGCCCATAGGAGGACGACGACGTCTGGTCGATGAACAGCCGCAAGCCCATCGGGATCGTGTAGTTCTCGGTCGACGACAGGTAGATCAGCTGCGAGAAGAAGTCGTTCCAGGTCCAGATGAACGTGAAGATCGCGGTCGTCACCATCGCCGGGCGGGACAGCGGCAGCACCACGTACCGGTAGTTGCGGATGGGCCCGCACCCGTCGATCTTCGCCGCCTCGTCCAGCTCGCGGGGGATGCCGCGCATGAACTGCACCATCAGGAACACGAAGAACGCGTCGGTCGCCAGCAGCTTCGGCAGGATCAGCGGCACGAACGTGTCGATCATCTCCAGCCTCTGGAACACCACGTACTGCGGGATCAGCGTCACGTGCGCGGGCAGCATGATCGTGACCAGCGCGAACGCGAACAGCGGGCCGGAGAGCCGGAACCGCAGCCGCGCGAACGCGTAGGCCGCGAGCGAGCACGACACGACGTTGCCGATCACCGCACCCGACGCGACGATCGTGGAGTTGCCGAGGAACGTCCAGAACGACTCGCCGCCCGCACCCTCCAGCGCGCCCGCGTACCCGTCGATGGTCACGCGGCCGGGAAAGAGCGAGCGCAGGTTCGCGACGAGGTCCTCGACCGGCGTGAGCGACGCCGAGATCAACCACACGATCGGGTACAACACCAGCGCCAGCGCGGCCAGGCACAACAGGAAGACGGCGACCCGCTTCAACGTTCGTCTCCGTAGAACACCCAGTACCGCGAGGTCCGGAACAACACCGCGGTGATCACCGCGACCGCCACCAGCAGCACCCACGCCATCGCCGACGCGTAGCCCATGCGGAACTCCGTGAACCCGCGCTCGTACAGGTAGAGCGTGTAGAACAACGTCGAGTCGGCGGGCCCGCCGCGCCCTCCGCTCACCACGAAGGCCTGCGTGAACGCCTGGAACGCGTGGATCGTCTCCAGCACCAGGTTGAAGAACAGCACCGGCGACAGCATCGGCAGCGTGATCGACCACAGCCGCCGCCACCAGCCCGCGCCGTCGACCGCGGCCGCGTCGAACAGGTCGCGCGGGATCTGCTGCAGCCCGGCCAGGAAGATCACCATGGGCGCGCCGAACTGCCACGCGGACAGCAGCACGATGGTGATCAGCGCGTGGTCCGGCGTGTCGACCCAGGTGTCGAAGATCGCCCGCCACGCCAGTGCCAGCCCGACCGAGGCACCGAGCAGCGACGGCGCGTAGAAGGCCGAGCGGAAGAACGCCTGCCCCTTGCCGCGCAACGAGTTCAGCAGCAGCGCGACGGCCAGCGCCAGCACGAGCTTCAACGGCACCGACCACGCGACGTACCGCAGGGTCACGCCGACCGAGTGCAGGTAGCGCGGGTCGTCGCCGAACAGCTTGGCGTAGTTGCCGAAGCCGACCCACCGCGGCTCGTTGAACAGGTCGTAGTCGGTGAACGACAGGTACAGCGACACGACCATCGGCGCGACCGTGAGGCCGATCGCGCCGAGCAGCCACGGACCGAGGAACAGGTACGCGACGCTCTGCGAGCGCCGTTGAGCGAGCACCACTACTTCAGTGCTTCTTCTGCGTCGCGCCAGAACTCGTCCAGCGCCTGGTCGATCGTCTTCTTGCCGAAGACGACCTCCTCGTGCTTGCGCTGCATCAGCTTGTAGATCGTGCCGTCGCCCTTGGGCGGTGCGGCCGGGGCGTCGCCGAGCTTGGCGTCGACCGACTTCTGGTACTCGAAGATGACCTTGTTGGCGCCGCTGAGGTTCTGCGCCACGGCTTCGCGGATCTTCAGGTTCGCCGGCAGGCCGCGGTTCGCGCCGAGGATCTTGCCCGCGTCGGGGTCGTTGAGCAGGAAGTCGATCAGCTTGACCGCCGCGTCCTTGTGCCTCGTGCGGGCGGACGCGCTGATCAGCTGCGACGGCTTGCGGTAGGAGCCGAGGGTTTCCTTGCTGTCACTGGGGTACGGGCCCAGCTTGAGCTCGTCCGGGCGGACCGTGTTGTAGCCGCCGTAGAGGCTGTCGTAGCTGTGCTCGGACGCCGAGAGCCTCTTGCCCATCGGCGTCTGCTCGGCACCGGCGTTCAGCGTGGTCACCAGTTCCGCCGGGGTGGTGGCCCCCGCGTCGCGGAAGTCCTTGGACAGCTGCCAGAACGCCTTCAGGTCGTCCTTCGCGTAACCGAGCTTGCCCTCGTCGGTGTACAACGCCTTGCCGCGCTGCCGCAGCCAGGTCTCGAAGACGTCCTCGGTGCCGCCGAAGTCCGTGGAGCCCGCGACCTTGCCGCCGGTGCTCGCCTGGATCTTGGCCGCGACCTCCTTGTAGTCGGCCCAGGTCCAGCCGATCTCCGGCGGCTTGACGCCGGCCGCCCCGAACAGCTTCGGGTCGTACACGATCGTGGTGGAGTTCTGCGCCAGCGGCATCGCGACCTGCTTGCCCTTGAGCTTGCCGCTGCCGATGAAACCCTGGTCCCAGTCCGCGGTGCGGATCTCCTTGCCCACGTACGGGGTGAGGTCGAGCAGCACGTTGCGGCCCGCGTACTCGTTGAGGTAGCGGTAGTCCATCTGGATCACGTCCGGCGCGTTGCCGCCCGCGATCTCGGTGGAGAGCTTCTCGAAGTAGTTCTGGAAGTTCTGGAACGACGTCGAGACCTTGATGTTCGCGTTGCGGCTCTCGAAGAGCCGTACCGCCTCGTTGGTCACCTTGGCGCGGTCGTCGTTGCCCCACCAGATGAACCGGATCTCGGTCTGGCCGTTGCTCGCGCCGCCGCCACAGCCGGAAGCCACCAGTAATGCGCCCAGCGTCAAGCCCACAACCTTGTGCGCTTTCACGGATCTCCCTTTCAGCGGAGGTCGATGACGTCGACGACGTGCACCGGTTCCCCGGTCTCGAAGCTGCGGTTGGCGGCGAAACCAGTCAGCAGCGAGAGAGTGCCGTCGTAGTGCGTTGCCTTGCGTCCCAACGGGTCTTCCTGCCCGTCCGGCCCGTACAGCGCGTCGACCATGCGTTGGTCGGCGCCGCCGTGACCGTCCCGGTCGTACTCCAGCGGGATTTCCTCCCGCTGCTCGAACAGTCGTTGCACGGAGAGCTTCGCCCACCCCTCCTCCGGGTTGGCGTTCACGCCGTGCACGGCCGGGTTCTGGCTCGACACCCAGGAGTTCTCGACGACTTCGAGTTCGAGACGCCCCTTGCTGCCGTTGACCATCAGCCGGTAGCCCTCCCACGGCGAGTAGGCCGTGAGGTGGTAGGTCAGGTTCGCACCGCCGGCGTAGCGGACGATCACCGACATGTCGTCCTCAATGGACACACCGGGGTCGAACGGGTTCTGGTCGCGGCGGTAGCCGTCCTCGTGCCGTGCGTCGACGTAGAGCTTCTTCAGCCAGGCGTTCTGCTCCAGCTCGAGAGCGAACCGGTCGTCATGGGAGTAGCCGTGCCGCTTGCCGTTTTCCTCGCCGTAGAAGAACAACCGGCCGTGCGCGTACACGGTTTCCGGCACCGAGCCGACCCACCAGTTGAGCAGGTCGAAGTGATGCGTCGCCTTGTGCACCATCAGGCCGCCGGAGTTGGCCTTGTCACGGTGCCAGCGGCGGAAGTAGTCGGCACCGTGCCGGGTGTCGAGCAACCACTCGAAGTGGACCGACCCGATCTCGCCGACGGCGTCGCCCGCGAGCAGCTCGCGGACCTTCTCGTGGATCGGGTTGTAGCGGTAGTTGAACGTGACGGTGACGTTGCCGGCGTTGCGGTGCACCGCGTCCAGGATCTTTCGCGCCGACGGCACGTCCGTCGTCATCGGCTTCTCCGTCACGACATCGCGGCCGGCGTCCAACGCCTCCACGATGTACGTGACGTGGTGCCGGTCGACTGTGGTCACGACGACCACGTCGACCTGCTGTTCGTCGAGCATCTTCAGGAACTCGTCCGCGCCGTACGCAGGGACCGGCTCGACCCCCAGATCAGCGAGCCGGTCGTTGTGGACGTTCATCCGGGTGCGGTTCACGTCGGCGAACGCGACGAGCTGACAGGTGTCCGCGTGCTCGACCGCGATGGCGTGCACGTGCCGCTCGGCCCGCGCCCCCGTGCCGACCACCGCGTAACGCCTGCGGACCATGCAAACCTCCCCGGTAAACGGTTTCCCCACGCTAGCCGGACCGGCCCTGACCTCGTCAAGAGTTCGCGAAAACCTTTTCGGTTGTTTCATGGACGTGAAAGGCAGGATGGGGTCATGCCGACCCCTGTGGTGCTCGACTGCGACCCCGGCCACGACGACGCGATCGCGATCCTGCTCGCCGCAGGAGCGCCTGGGATCGACCTGCGCGCGATCACGACCGTCGCAGCCAACCAGACGCTGGACAAGGTCACCCTGAACGCTCAGCGGATCTGTTCGGCCGCCGGAATTTCGGTGCCGATCGCGCGTGGCTGCGCGCGGCCGTTGGTGCGCCCGTTGTACGTGGCGGAGGACATCCACGGCGAGTCCGGGATGGACGGTCCGGCGTTCGGCGCGGTGTCCGTTGGCGTGGTCGAGGATCACGCGATCGACGTGATGCACGCGAACATGCCGGCGACGCTGGTCGCGACCGGGGCGCTGACGAACGTGGCCGCCTACCTGACCCGACACGGCACTTCCGCCGTGCGCGAGATCGTGTTGATGGGCGGGTCGACCGAGCGCGGCAACACCACCCCGTACGCGGAGTTCAACATCTTCGTCGACCCGGAGGCCGCGCAGATCGTCTTCACGAGCGGGGTGCCGGTCACGATGATCGGGTTGAACGTGACCCACCAGGCGCTGGTGACACCGGAGGTTGTCGCGCGGCTGAACGGTTTGGGCCCGCTGGGGCGGATCTGCGGTGACCTGATGACGTTCTTCGCCGCGACCTACCGCGAGGTGTTCGGGTTCGAGGCGCCGCCGTTGCACGACCCGGTGGCGGTGGCGCGGGTGATCGATCCAACGCTGGTGACGTGCGTCGAGGCGTTCGTGGGCATCGAGACGACGGGGACGTTCACGCGCGGCGCGACCGTCGTCGACCTGCACGGGCGGCTGGGGACGGAACCGAACGCCCGCGTGGCCGTCGGGCTCGACGTGGACCGGTTCTTCGACGTGGTCGTCGACGCTGTGGGACGGCTCACGTAACAGCTTTGACGACGTAGCGATGACACGTACAAGTGCACAAACCTGGGGGATTTTCATGACTGACTCTGTTCAGCCTGCGCAGCCGCAGTTCGAGGCGCACACGCCTGCCTTCCCGCAGCAGCCCGAGGCGGCGCTCCCGGCCCCGGTCCCGCCGGCCGCGCCGAAGCCGAAGAAGACCGGCGTCGTGGTGCTCGCGATCGCCGCGGTGCTCCTGCTCGGTGCCGCGGGCACGTTCGGCGCGCTCTACTTCACGGAGAAGGGCCGCTCGACCGACCTGTCCAAGCAGGTCGAGGGCAAGGACCGCGAGATCACGGACCTCACGAAGAAGGCGAAGAGCGCCGACGACCTGGCGACCGCCGCCACCGACGAGCGGCGCAAGCTCGAGAACGAGATGAACTCGATGAAGGCGTGCCGCGACGCCGCGCGCGCGGTGACCGAGGCGGGTATCGCCCAGGACGAGCAGAAGATCACGCAGGCGATGCTGGGCATGATGACGAAGTGCTGAGCTGAGAACGATGAAGGGCCGCGACTCACCGGAGTCGCGGCCCTTCCTGCGTTTCAGGTCAGCTGATGCCGCGGTCGCTCAGCAGCGCCCACTGGCTCCAGCCCGCCTTCTCCTTGTAGAAGCGGCGGATCAGCTTGCCGTCGTCGGTGCGCGCGAAGACCTCGACGGTCTTGGTCTGCGCGTGGTACATCGCGCTCGGCGCCTCGGCGACCTTCGTGTTGCCGAGCCTGGCCCACGTCGTGAAGCCGTTGGCGGTGGCGCGGGAGTGCTCGACGATGCCGCCCTCACCGAGCTGCACGACGTCGATCGAGCCGGTGGTCGTGTTGAACACCGCCGACGGAGCGCCGGTGCCCTTGCCGCCCAGCGACTTCCAGACACCCGCCGCGTACTGCTCGACGCTGCCGGACGCGGTGCGCACGAAGACCTGGTCGACCGCGACGCTCGGGTCGCTCACGATCTTCGTCTCGCCCTGGTCCTGCCAGGTGGTGCCATCCCACTTGACGAGCTTGTCGTCGGCGGAACGCGCGTAGACGTCCTTGTCGGCGACGGCCGGGTTGCCCTGGATCCTGCGGTCGCCCAGCGGCGCCCACTTGTCCGTGAAGCGCAGCAGCACACCGTCCGCGCCGCGCGCGAGCACCTCGACGGCCTTGCTCTTGTCGTTCCACACCAGCACGGGCTCGCCGGCCACGGCCGTGTCGCCGAGCGCGACCCACTTGCCGTCGACGCGGCGGTAGACCTTGCCGTCGGTGCCGCGCGCGAACACCTCGACGATCTTCGTCTGCGGGTTCATCAGCGCGACCGGGTCACCGGCGAAGAGCTCTGGCCCGAGCTGCTGCCAGCCGTTCCAGCGGCTCGTCTTGTGGAAGTTCGTGATGATCGTGCCGTCGGCGGCGCGGGCGAAGACCTCCAGCTGCTGCTGCCCGGTGTTGGAGATCTGCGGGCCGGCGTTGACGACCGGCTTGTCCGTCACCGGGGTCTCGCTGGTGGTCTTGTCGCCACCGGCCTCGACGAGGCCGTTGTAGCGCAGCGGCACGTACTGGCGCGCGGTGGCGGCGCTCCAGACCCGCTGCACCGGGCGAGAGCCGTCCGGACCCGCCTGCTCGCGCACGATGGGACGCGTCTTGGCCGCGTCGGCCCAGCCGATGAACAGCGCGACGTGGTTCTCGCGGTCGTTGAGCGCGTCGCCGGGACGGAGGTCCTCCCAGTCGATGCGGTGCGCGACCTGCTCGAGGATGTGAGTCGTGTAGGAGATGCGCAGGCCCCAGGCCATCGACACGAAGCCCGAGCAGTCCGTCCGGTAGGCGCCGTACCTGTTGCCGAAGCAGTCGCTCTGGCTGTAGGGCACACGGGCGCTGATCCACGTGCGCGAGCGCGCCAGGATCTCGGCCCGCGTGATCTTGGAGTTCGCCGCGTACGTCCCGCAGCTGACCCCGCCCTCGGCAGCGGCGACCGCGACGTCTGGCATCGCCAGCGTCGAGCCGAACGTGATGGCCGCCGCGGCGGCCGCCAACATCCCCCACGATCTCATGCCGGTCACCGTAGCAAGGTGATGTGAAGTTTTGGTCCAGTCGAACGTCCCTAGTTCGGTCCCTCCGCCCGGTCGGGTGACGATCCTGAGCTGCGGGTCGCCGCCTGGTCGCACGAGGTGAGCGGGCAGGTCAGGACCTCTCGGCGCCTTTCAGCCGGTCAACGGTGAAAGGCCGCCCGAACCCGCGGGCGGCGAACTCCGCCCGTGCGGGCGCCGCGATGCCGCCCGCACGGGCGAGGTCGCCTTCCTCCACGGCCAGGAGCGCGGTCACCGGTTGCACAGTCGGCTGGACCGTTCACGCTTCGAGAACGCTGACGTAGCGGCGTGGCGTGTACAGCCTCGCCCCGGTCTCGTAGGGGTAGGTGACGGAACGCAGGCGGGTGCGGTGACCACCCGCCTGTTCGTACGCCCAGTACCGGCCGGATTCCTCCGCCCACGCCGCGAAGATCACGACGTGCCGGGTCTCCCTGGTGCCTTCCGAGCGGATGATCACATCCCCCGCCCTGAGCTCCTCCGGCGTGATCAGGCTGCTCACGAGAACCAGGCCGCGCGTGTCCAGCCCACCGTGCCGGGCTTCCGGTTTGCCGGGCAGTCCCCACGCCATCGACACGAACCCGGAGCAGTCGGCGCGGTAGATGCCGTGCTCGTTCTGGTGAAACCTCGTCTGGCTGTACGGAACCGAGTCGCGCAGCCACGAACAGGCGCGCTCCACGATCTCGGAGCGGCTGATCAGGCGGCCGGCGGCTCGTGCGGTGGTCACGCGCCCATCGTCGGCGCGCGACCTCTAAAACTCCTGCAAGCTGTCTATAAGATCGGCATCGGTGATCTCGGCGGTCACCCAGGCGAGTGGGTAGCTCAGCCCGATCGTGTCAATTTCCCTGGTCAGACGCACACCGGGCAGGACCTTGCGGGCGAGGGCGAGCATTCCCTCGTTGTCCGGCAGCACGTCACCGCGGAGCTCGGCGACACCCATCCTGGCCGCGATCGCGGTCAGCTCCTCCAGCAGACGCCTGCCGACACCCCGGCGTTGCCACAGGTCGACGACGGCGACCGCGATCTCCGCACGGCACTCGCCGGTCTTGATCACCCTGGCGATGCCGACGGGGTCGCCACCGATGAGGGCGCACACGGCCGCGTGCCGCTCGCCGTCCACGTCGACCAGCACCCGCCGGGCGGACGCGGTCAGTCGTGGCGTCGGGGCGTGAAACCGCAGGTAGCGGCTTCGCGCGGACAGTCCTTCGAACACCGCGTCGACAGCTTCCGGCGCGGTGTCGCGGTTGAGCTCGGTGACGCGCATGAGGATCGACCCCCTGAGTTCGGAATCCGAACTGTATCTGAGTTCGAAAAACGAACGCAAGGGATATCCTGTGTTCATGCCGTACGCGAGTTTCGCCAGCATGCCCTGCGCCCTGGGCCGTCCCGCGGCGCTGCTGGGCGAGCGCTGGACGCTGTTGCTGCTCCGCCAGGTCTTCCTGGGCACCCGCCGCTTCGAGGACTTCCAGACGGCGATGGAGATCTCTCGCAGCGTGCTGACAGACCGCCTCAACGTGCTGCTGCAGGAGGGCGTGCTCAAGCGCGTGCCCTATCAGGAAGACGGCCGCACACGGCACGAGTACCGCCTCACCGAGAAGGGCAGGGACCTCTACCCGGTGCTCATGGCGCTGCGCACGTGGGGCGAGAAGTGGATGGCTCCCGAGGAAGAGGAGTCGTTCCACCTGCACCACCGCGACTGCGGCGGCGGTGTGCGCGCGAAGGTCGAGTGCACGGACTGCGGTGCCGAGCTGACCGCGCGCGATGTGCAGGTCACGGCCAGACAGTGAGCTTGTACTGACAACCGTCGAAGCACAGACATCGCCGGCCACGACCACGGCGCCGACTTCTTCCCAATACGCCACGGCGATGCGCATGCAGGCGACGGTCTCCGTGTCGTTCGACGGCGGCCCCGAGCAGGTCGTCCGCACCCGCGGACGGCCTCGCCCAGCAGGTCTCGCGGAACGTGGCCGTCCCGCCGGGTGCCGGCAGCGCCGAGGTGTCGTGGCGGCTAGAGGGCTGAGCGCCACCGAGCGGCGCTCAGCCCTTCCAGCTCCTTCGCCTCACGCGCGCCGAGCTGGGTGAACAACTCCTTGGCCCGCAACCACATCTCGTCGTCCCGCGCGGCGGCCGCGAGATCGCGCATGGTGCGCGCCTGCCAGAGCGGCAACCCCAGTTCCCGCCACTGACCCAGCGCGTCCTCGAGGAGCGCGACGGCGTCCTCGTCCTTTCCTCGCGCCAGCGCGGCTTCGCCGAGCGTCCTCGTCACCAGCGCGACACCGAACCGGTCGTGCTGCCGCGTGCACACCTCCAGGCACTCGGACAGGAGGTCGTCGACGCCGTCCAGTTCGCCCGCCCGCAGCGACGCCTTCGCCAGCGACTGAGCCGCATACGTGGCACCGAGCTCGTCCCCCGCCTCACGCAGGATCTGCTCGGCCTCCCGGCTCAGGGCGACGGCCTCCGCGAACGCTCCCGCCGCCCGGTGGCACAGGCTGAGTCCGCGCAACGCCAGCGCTTCTCCGCGCTGGTCGTCCTGCGCCCGGTAGAGCTCCACGCACCGCTCGAACGCCGTGGTCGCCTCGTCCAGGTCGCCGTGGTCGCGGTGGATCGCCCCGACGCCGTAGCTCGCCGCGGCGACGACTCCGTCGTCGCCCAACGCGATCGCCTTGTCGAGCAGCTCACGGGCGCGCTCGAACTCGGCCAGGTCGCGGTACACCGTGCCCATGCCGACGTGCGCGACGGCGAGCGTCTCGGGTTCGCCGATCTCGGCCGCGATCTCCGCCGCCTGCTGGAAGTTCGTCAGCGCCGCCGCGAAGTCGTCCTGCTCGTACCGCAGCTGCCCGAGTCCGGCCAGCAGCACCGCCTCCGCCCGCCGGTTGCCGCGTTCCCTGGCCGACCGCAGCGCCACCTCGTGCGTGCGCTGCCAGTTTCCGAACTCGTTGCGTGCCGCGAAAGGCGACGACAGCAGCGACGTGATCACCGTCGTCGTCAGCTCGTCGACGCCGAGGTCGTGGGCCCGTTCGACGGCGCGCACCACAGCGGCCGTCTCGGAGTGCAGCCAGCCGGTGGGGTCCTCCTCGACGTCCTCCGCCAGCCGCGGGTCCACCTCGATCGTGGTGTGCAGCTGAGGCCGCAGCCCCAGCGTCACGCGCGGCAGCTTCTGCACACCGGTCTCCACCAGCGCGAGCCACGTCGCGAGCGTGCGCGTGACCGCCTCGGTGACCTCCTCCGCGGGCTCCTTCGCGGCCTGCTCGGCACCGAAGAGCTGCACCAGGTCGTGGAACCGGTAGCGCACCCTGCCGATCTGGTCGACGCCCGCGACGTCCACCAGCCGCAGGTCCACCAGGTGCTCGACGACGTCTTCCGCGTCGTACGGCGAGATGTCCAGCAACGGAGCCGCGATCCACGCGCCGAAGTCCGGCAGGTCGAGCAACGACAGCAGGTGGAACGCCTTGCGGTGCCGCACGTCAAGCTCGGAGTAGTTGAGCTTCAACGACGACCGGATCGCGAGGTCACCGGTCTCCAGCTCGTCCAGGCGCCTGCGCTCGTCAGACAACCGTTTGGCGAGCGTCTTCAACGGCCAGTGCGGCCGCGCCAGCAGCTTCGCACCGGCCGCTCTGAGCGCGAGCGGCACCCCGCCGCACAGTTTCGCGATCCGTTGCGCCGCTTCTGGTTCCGCACCGATCCGCTCGGCACCGACGATCCGGCTGAGCATCTCCTCGCTGACCGTGTCGTCGAAGAAGCCCAGCTCGATCGGCTCGGCCCCCTCCAGCCCGGTCAGCCTGCTGCGGCTGGTGATGATCACGAAGCAGTTCGCGTTGCCCGGCAGCAGCGGCCGGACCTGGGCCTCGCTGCGGGCGTTGTCGAGCACGATCACCAGCCGGCGGTCGGAGACCGTGCGCCGGTACAGCTCGACACGCTCGTCCGGTGCGACCGGCTGGTCCTGGCCGGAGATGCCGAGCAGCCCGAGGAACCGCCCGATCACCTCCTGCGGCTCCAGGTCCCTGCCCGCGCCGCGCAGGTCCGCGAACAGCTGCCCGTCCGGATACGACTTCCGCAACAGGTGGGCCGCGTGCACGGCCAGCGCCGACTTGCCGGCGCCACCGAACCCGGACACGACCACGGTCGGCGTCGCGGTGCGGTCGTCCTGTCCCCCGGTGAGGGCCAGCACGCGCTTCAACGTCTCCTCGCGTCCGGTGAAGTCGCTGATGTCAGGCGGCAGGTGGTGCGGGACGACCTGCTGCACAGGCGCGACCGGCACCGTCGCCACCACCGTGCGCTGCGGGGCGGTCTCGATCGTGCCGTTGAGGATCGCCGTCTGCAGGTCCCGCAGCTTCTCGCCCGGTTCGATGCCGAGCTCGTCGAGCAGGTACTCGCGGGCCTCGCGGTAGACGTTGAGCGCGTCCGCCTGCCGTCCCGCGCGGTGGAAGGCCCGCATGAGCAGCTCACGCGTGTCCTCACGGGCCGGGTGCGCGTTGGCCAGCGACGACAGCCGCGCGATGGCGTCCTCGACCCGGTTCTGCGCGAGCTCACACCGGCCGAGCCCTTCCTCGGCGCTGAGCCTGGACTCCTCGAGCGTCATCGCGTGCCCGCGGGCGAACTGCGCGTCGACACCGTGCAACGCCGGACCGCGCCACAACGAGAGCCCGTGCTGGTAGTGCGTGATGGCCGTGGCCGGGTCGTCGGCCCGTTCCGCCTGCCGTGCCGTGGTCAGGTGCCTGTTCAACTCCTCGACGTCGCTGTCGACGTCGAGGAGGTACCCCGGAGCCCTGGTGACCAGCGCCTTGCCGACCGCACGCCGCAGCGACGACACGTAGGTGTGCACCAGCGCAGCCGCTGTCTGCGGTGGTGACTCGTCCCAGATCAGGTCGATCAGCCGCTCCACCGGCACCACCTGCCGCGGCTGCAGCAGCAAGGCGGCGAGCAACGTCCGCGGTTTCGGCCCGCCGAGACTCACCTGCCTGTCGCCGACCCACACCTCGATCGGCCCAAGTACGAGCGCTCGCACGCTCACACCCCCCATCCCCCATCCCCCAGTCAACCCCAGGCGCTACGAGGATGCCTCATCCTCGCTCATGGCGACACGTTTCAGCGTGCGGAGGATCGGCGCGGTCTCCGACTCGCGCACACCGTCAAGGCTGCCGATGCGCTCGGTCAGGTACCGGTAGAGGTCTCCATCGAGGCCGAGCTGCGGACCGCGCTGGAGGACGCGGGCTGGGAGATCACCCGCTTCGAGCCCGGCACCATCGCCGTGGCCGGCGTCGACGCCCTGCCCGCGCTGCCGGTGTGGGTCGTGGAAGCCACCGCGACGAGTCGAGATGCCTTCGCTCCCGGCAAAACGCTGCGCAATCCGGTGCGGGAGCGGTTCTATGGGAGGCATGGATCGCCGTGACTTCCTCGTGGGGACCGGGCTTCTCGCCGTCACGCCGTCCGCGGCGTCGGCCGCGCAGGGTGCGATGGACTGGGGCGCGGTGCGCCGGGAGTTCCGCGTGGACCCCGCGCTGATCAACCTGGGGCTGTTCTACCTGGCCTCGAACCCGCGCGAGGTGCGCACCGCGGTCGAGAAGATCAAACGCGAGCTGGACGCCAACTCGCACGACTGGACCGCGGCGAGGTTCGGTGAGGTGGCCGCCTCGCTCGGGCAGTACGTCGGCGGCAGTCCCGAGGACATCGCACTCGTCCCGAACACCACGACCGGGCTCTCCATCGTCTACGGGGGCCTGCGGCTCCGCGCGGACCAGGAACTCCTGCTCAACGACCAGGACCACTTCTGGCACCGGCAGGCGGCCGAGCTGGCCGCGCACCGCGCCGGCGCGCGGATCCGGGTCGGCACGCTCTACGAGAACTCGGCGAAGGCCACCGAGGACGAGATCGCGACCCGGCTGAGGAGCTCGATCACGCCGCAGACCCGTGCCGTCGGCATCACGTGGGTCCAGTCCAGCACCGGCCTGCGCATGCCGGTGCGGGCCTGCGCGCAGGTCGTGGCCGAGGCGAACCGCGGACGCGCGGAGGCCGACCGCTGCTTGCTGGTCGTCGACGGCGTGCACGGTCTGGCCGCAGTCGACGACGACGCAGCGCGCATGGGCGCCGACGTGTTCGTCGCGGGCACGCACAAGTGGCTGTTCGGGCCGCGCGGCACCGGCATGGTCTGGGTGAACCCGGCGGTCGCGAACCAGATCGACCCGTTGCTGCCCGGCCTCGACGGCCGCAGCCCCACGTCGTTGCTCGGGCCCGGCGGGTTCCACGCGTTCGAGCACCAGTGGGCGGTGCCGGCGGCAGTGCGGTTCCACCAGCGTCTCGGCCGAAACCGCGTCGCGGCGCGCATCACCGAGCTCTCGACCCGGTTCAAGGACGGCCTCGCCGAGATACCCGGCGCCGTCATCCACACGCCACGCGACCCGAAGATGTCCGCGGGCATGGTGTGCTTCGACGTCGCAGGGCAGAGCGGTCAGCAGGTCGTGGATCGCCTGGCGCAGAAGCGGATCCAGATCACCACGGCGTCGTACCGGATCCCGTACGCCCGGATCGGCACGGCCATCCTCAACACACCGCAGGAGATCGACCGCACGCTGAAGGAGATCCGCGCCCTCTAGTGCGGCACTAGAACCGGGGCAGCACCGCCGTTCCCGGTGGCGCCAGCTCCACGCTGGTCGTCTCCATCATGACCTTCGGCTGGTTCATGGCCTCGTGCGCGGCCCACCCGCCCATGACGGCGACCGCGAGCAATCCGGCGGCGATGAACGGCGTCGTCGGAATCCGCCGCTCCAGCTTGGCTTCCTCGCGCGGTGCCGGCACCCACACCGTCGGCTCGTCGGCCGGTTCGGGTTCCAGCTGCCGGGCTTCGAGGAAGGCACCCGTCGCGGCGGCGCCGTCGGGAGCACGCAGCACCGGGATGCCCAGCCGTTCCGTGATCTCCTTGACCACCAACGGAATCCGCGCCGATCCACCGACGAGCAGGATGACGTCGGGCTCGCACAGCCCCGCGGCTCTGACGACTCGTTCGAGTGCCGCGACGGCCAGCTCGACGGACGGCCGGATGATCGCCTCGAACTCCAGCCGGCTGAGCCTGACCTCACGCACCTCGGCGCCGACCACGACCGGAATCCGCACCTCGGGGTAACTGCCGAGCAGTTCCTTCGCCTCGACGCAGCTCCGCACGAGCTCGGGGCTGTGCGTCCCGATCTTCGCGGTGACGTGCTCGACCACCAGGTCGTCGAGGTCGAACCCGCCGATGTCGACCCGCTCCGGCCGCCCTGCCAGCAGGAACACCCCTTGCTTGCGCAGCATGGTGACGTCCGCCGCGGTGGCACCGAAGTCGAACACGGCGACCGCGCTGTGCTCGGGCATCCCGGCGCAGGCGTCGAACGCGATCGCCGCGGCGTGCGGCGCCGGCACGAACAACACGTCCGCGCGCCCCTCGTCGATCAGGTCCTGCCTGAGCTGTTCGAGGTGCTCGTGCGGCCAGCTCAACGGGTGCGTCATCGCGACCCGGCTCGACGCCTCCCCGTAGCGGGCGGTGAGATCGTCGAGGAGCTGCGCGATCTCCTTGGCCGGGGCGTGCGGGTGCCGCCGGGTGGCGGTCGTGACGCCCCGTTCGGTGGCGACGGTGGTACCTGCGGATCCGAGATCGAGCCCAACCTGGTACGACATGTGCGGGTCACCCCTTACGCGCGGACACCCACAACACGTACGTCTCAGTTGGCCCGGTTCACCCGGCCTCCGGTGCGCAGCCGCGGCAGCACGGCGTCCAGCGCTCCCCTGCGTTTCCTGGAGGAGATCGGCACCCCACACGCACAGCGAGTCCTCCCACGGATGCGCGAACGTGCCGAACCGCAGGTCGAACGTGGTGTTGATGGCGTGGTCACCGTCGCCGGCAACGGGCTCGCGCCACCTCGGCTGACCTGGCCCGTCCACGCGGTGCGGGTCGGCCGCACTCCCGAGGTGGTACGGGTCGGCCGAGAAGATCAGCTCGCCGGGTGCGGTGCACGCGGCGATCGCCTGGATCTCGGCCGCGGCGTCGAGGTGCTCCGCCCAGGTCACCGAGTCCTCCGGCTCGGCGAGGGCGGGGAAGGTGTGCGTGCTCGGCCGGAACGTGAACTTCCGCCTGAAGCGGTCCAGCAGATCCGCGTATTCGACCTCGCCGACCGGCCTGATCGGCCGGGTGTGGGGTGCGCTCCGCCAAGCGCCCAGCGGAACGTGCGGATCGTGGTCAGCTCACGAAATCGGTGCTCCGCCACGAGAGCGCGCACCGCACTCGTGCATTCGATGAGGAGGTACCGCTGCCGCCGGGGCCGGGCTGGCACGACGGAGTGCAGGAACGGACTCGTCCTGACCTTCGAGCCTCCACAGCACACCGGCGAGCTTTTGCTCGTGCCGCAACACGTACCACGTCGGGATGGCGAGGTGGTACGCCCAGATCCGGCGCGTGGCCGGACTCGCCTGCCGGGCCTCGTCGATCTCCGCCTCGCTCTGGGCGACGCGCACCCGGCCCGGCAACCGCGTGGCGGACAGGGCCTCGCTCGGCGTGGTGATCATGACGCTGACCGGCTCGTCCTCGGTGAAGCCCGCCCGCGTCAGCTGCCCGGCGAGGCCCGGCGCCGCGTGGTGCCGGTGGATCCGCCACTCGACGGGCTGACTCCGTTGTGCGGCAAGGGCCTTCTGACTTTCGACCAACGCGTCGAGGTCGGCGGACGAGGACGCCGTCCTGCTCCCGGACCGCGCCGAGGGGCGTCCGGCTGAGTCTGCGCTCGTTGTTCGCCCGAATCATGCGTTGAGGCCCATCAGGCGTTCGGCGGCCACCCGCGCACCGTCCGTGCGGATCTGCGTGCCCACCTTGGCGGCTTCCTCCGCCAGCTCGAGGGCTTCGGCGAGGACCTCGGCCGTCACGGCTTCCGCCGAGCGGCCGATGTTCAGCCGCTCGACCTGGTTGCCCCAGTAGTACTGGTCGTACATGTGGGGCAGCACGATCTGCGGTGTGCCGGCCGCCGCGGCCGTCGTGGTGGTGCCCGCGCCGCCGTGGTGCGCGATCGCGGCGACGCGGCGGAACAGCGCCTGCTGGTTCACCTCGCCGATCGCGAGGCAGTCCGGGGCGTCGTCGGTGAGCCGCAGGTCGGCCCAGCCGTGCTGGAGGACCACCCGCTTGCCGAGTTCGCGGGCGGATTCGATGGCGTGACGGGCCGTCTCCTGGGCGCCGCGCATGCTGCCGAGGCCGAAGTAGATCGGCGGTTCGCCGTCGGCCAGGAAGGCTTCGAGCTCTGGTTCGAGCGGACGTCGGTCGTCGGTCAGCCACGCACCGGTCTGCACGAGCTCGCCGGGACCTGGCCACGGGCCGAGCACCGGGTCCGCGGCGAGCCACGGGGCGTCGCCGAAGATGTGGTCGCGGACGTCGTCGATCGGGCCGAGCCCGAGCTCGGCGCGCTCGGTGTTGAGGACATCGCGCGCGAACGCGAAGAGGTGGCGTTGCTGCTCCCACTGCGCGAGGTTCTCCTCGGGAGTTCCGTTCACCGGAACACGGCCCAGCATCGCGGGCGGCGCGTGGTGCGGCGAGGGCAGCGTGTTCGCGCAGAAGCTCGTGTACACGTAGTGCGCACCGAGGCTTTCCGCCACCGAACGCGTGGCGTGCTGCAACGCGCCGCCCGCCACCAGGACGTTCGCTCCCCGCGCCGCCTGGCCGATGACCCGGAACTGTTCCCTCACCGACTCCTCGGCCAGCCTGCGCAGCTCGTCCGGCGTGCGCTGCACGGCCGTGGCGGTGCGCAGGACCGGACCGACCGGCGTGAAGTCGATTCCGCTGCCGGTGACGAGCTCCTCGAAGTCCGGCGGCGCGACGACCCGCACGTCGTTGCCCAGCTCCTTCAGCTGCACGGCCAGCGCGGTGACCGGCTGCGCCTCTCCCCGCGAACCGATCGTGGACACCAGAAACCGCATGGTGAAACCCCCTCAATCCCCTGGTCAGGGCACGAATTGTGCGGGTTGCACGGGGTCTTGCGGCAAGTCCCCCAGTGCGTTATACGTTCCAATGGGGGGAATTCCACGACAGCGCACAGCCCGCCACCCGAGCCGGAGCTCAGGCGACGGGCTGCTTCAGTCGGCTAGTGGGCGGCGTCGTCCCAGGAGCGGCCCACGCCCACCGAGACTTCCAGCGGCACCCGGAGCGGGTAGGCGTTGCCCATCTCGTTGCGGACCAGGGCCTCCACGGCCTCGCGCTCGCCGTCGGCGATCTCCAGCACCAGTTCGTCGTGGACCTGCAGGAGCATGCGCGACCGCAGGCCGGACGACTCCAGCGCGCGGAACACGCCCAGCATGGCCACCTTGATGATGTCCGCGGCGCTGCCCTGGATCGGCGCGTTGAGGGCCATGCGTTCGGCCATCTCCCGACGCTGGCGGTTGTCCGAGGTCAGGTCCGGCAGGTAGCGGCGGCGGCCGAGGACGGTCTCGGTGTAGCCGTCCTTGCGGGCCTTCTCGACGATCTCGTTGAGGTAGTCGCGAACGCCGCCGAAGCGGGAGAAGTAGGCCTCCATCTGCTCGCGGGCCTCTTCGGTCGGGATGCGGAGCTGCTGCGAGAGACCGAAGACGCTCAGGCCGTAGGCGAGACCGTAGGACATGGCCTTGATGCGACGGCGCATCTCGCCCGTCACCTCGGAGGTGGGGATCGAGAACGCCTGCGACGCCACGTAGGTGTGCAGGTCCTCACCGCTGTTGAACGCCGCGATCAGGCCCTCGTCGCCGGACAGCGTGGCCATGATGCGCATCTCGATCTGGCTGTAGTCCGCGGTCATCAGCTCCGCGTAGCCGTCGCCGACGACGAAGGCCTGGCGGATGCGGCGGCCCTCGTCCGTGCGGATCGGGATGTTCTGCAGGTTCGGGTCCGTCGAGGACAGCCGGCCCGTGGCGGCGATCGTCTGGTGGAACGTCGTGTGGATGCGGCCGTCGTCGGCGACGGACTTGAGCAGTCCGTCCACAGTGGACTTCAGTCGCGTGACGTCGCGGTGCGCGAGCAGGTGCTGCAGGAACGGGTGCCCGGTCTGCTCGAAGAGGTTCTGCAGCGCGTCGGCGTCGGTGGTGTAACCGGTCTTGGTCTTCTTCGTCTTCGGCATGTTCAGCTCGTCGAAGAGGACCGCCTGCAGCTGCTTCGGGCTGCCGAGGTTGATCTCCTTGCCGATGACCGCGTACGCCTCCTGGGCCGCGTCCTTCACGCCAGCCGCGAAGTGCGCTTCCAGCTCCGACAGGTGCTCGACGTCGATCGCGATGCCGACGGCCTCGACCTCGTCCAGCACGTTCATCAGCGGCAGTTCGAGATCGGCCAGCAGGCCGGCGCCGCCGATGGTCACGAGCTCGGCGTCCAGGCGGTCGGCGAGCTCGGCCACCGCACGCGCGCGCAGGATCGCGCCGGTCGCGACCTTCTGCGCTTCCTCGGACTCGTCGGTCAGCAGCGACAGCTGGCCGTCGCCCGACTCCTCCGCGCGCAGCTCGCGCTTGAGGTAGCGCAGCGCCAGGTCGTCCAGGGCGAACGAACGCTGACCGGGACGCACCAGGTAGGCGGCCAGTGCCGTGTCCGAGGTGAGCCCGCGCAGCTTCCACCCGCGGGCGCGCACCTGCCGCAACGGCAGCTTCAGGTCGTGGCCCGCCTTGGCCACGCTCTCGTCGGCCAGCCACTCGGCGAGCGCCTTGTCATCGGCCTCGTTCAGCTGCGTGACGTCGACGTAGCCGCCCTCACCGGAGGCCGTGCACAGCGCGACGCCCTCGATGTCGTTGCCCACGACCCGCAACGCGAAGCCGACGCGCTGCTTGCGGGCGTGCTGGTCGAGCCACTTGGCCAGCGTGCCTGCCGGGATCGCGCCGCCGGAGACCTCGAAGCCCTCCTCGGCCTCGGGCTCCGCGGTCGTGAGGGTCTGGAAGAGACGGTCGCGCAGGACGCGGAACTCCAGCTCGTCGAACAGCCGGTGCACGGCGTCGCGGTCCCACTGCCGCACCTCGAGGCCGTCGATCTGGTACGGCAGCTCCAGGTCCTTCACCAGCTCGGTCAGCTGGCGATTCATGATGATGTTCGCCAGGTTGCCGCGCAGCGCCTCTCCGACCTTGCCCGGCACCTCGTCGATGCGGTCGACCAGCTCGTTCAGGCCGCCGAACTGGTTGAGCAGCTTGATGATCGTCTTCGGGCCCACGCCCGGCGTGTTCGGCAGGTTGTCCGACGAGTCGCCGCGCACCGCCGCGTAGTCGGCGTACTGCTCGGGCCGCACGCCGTGCTTCTCCTCGACGTACGCCGGGGTGAACCGGCCCATCTCGGACACGCCCTTGACCGGGTACAGCACCGTCACCTTGTCGTTGACCAGCTGGAACGCATCCCGGTCTCCGGTGACGATCTCGACCTCGAAGCCCTGCTCCACTGCCTGCGTGGTCAGCGTGGCGATGATGTCGTCGGCCTCGTAGCCCTCCTTCTCCATCTTGCAGATCTGGAGCGCGTCGAGGACCTCGCCGATCAGGGAGACCTGGCTGCGGAACTCGTCCGGCGTCTTGGAGCGACCGGCCTTGTACTCGGGGTACTGCTCGGAGCGGAAGGTCTTGCGCGACACGTCGAACGCCACGGCGACGTGCGTGGGCTTCTCGTCCCGCAGGATGTTGATCAGCATGGACGTGAACCCGTACACGGCGTTCGTGACCTGCCCCGTCGCCGTCTGGAAGTTCTCGGCGGGCAGGGCGTAGAACGCGCGGTAGGCCATCGAGTGACCGTCGATGAGCAGGAGCCGCTTCACGTCTGAGGGAGTCACGAGCCCGAGTCTAGGGTGGGGGTCTGACACTTTCGCGTGAGCCCTTGGAGCCCGTGTGATCCCCGACCTGCCCTCCGACCTCGAAGCCGAACAGCTGGCCTCCCGCATGGGCATCGAAATCACCCGATGGGATGTCCAGGAGATGATCGGGACGATGCCGGTGAAGGGCAACCGCCAGCCGTTCGGCCTGTTGCACGGCGGCGCGAACGCGGTCCTCGCCGAACAGCTGGGCTCCGTCGCGTCGGCGATGCACGCGGCGCAGTTCGGCTCCGTCGCGGTGGGACTGGAGCTGTCCTGCACCCATCACCGGGCCGCGACCGACGGCGTCGTCACGGGCGTCGCCCGTCCCATCCACCTCGGCCGCAGCACGACGACGTACGAGATCGTCGTGACCGACGAAGAGGGCAAGCGCACCTGCACCGCGCGCCTCACGTGCCTCCTGCGCCCCAAGGCGCCCGGAGCCTGAGCACGGGGGTGGGCCCCACCCCCGACTCTGCGGTCAGCACCACTGACTCCTCCTGATCCGAACGAGATCGTGGTGCCATGACCTTCCCGACTCGATTGACAGCAGCAGCCCTGTGCGGCGCGGTGGTCGCTTTCGTCCCGGCCACCGCGTCCGCTCACGCGGGCCGCGGCGCACTCCTCAACGTCGTCCCGGTGTCCACGATGGACACCAGCCAGCTGGTCAGCTACCTGGGGGACTACGACCTGGACGCCTCCCGCGTCCGCTTCGGTGTGGACGCGAAGCGCATCGTGTACCGCACCATCGACCCGGCCGGAAAACCGACCACGGCAAGCGCTCTCGTCGCCTCGCCGCGCAACAACGACAGATCACCGCGCCAGGTCACCTGGTTGCACGGCACCACCGGCTACCGGGGCTCGGTGGCGTCGGTCGCGGACGGCAACGACCGCGCGGCCGCGCTGCTCTTCGCCTCGGCCGGCTACCTGACCACCGCACCGGACTACCTGGGCCTGGGCACCGGCCCCGGCTTCCACCCCTACGCCGACGCGCCGTCGACCGTCACGGCGTCGGTGGACGCCTTGCGGGCGACCAGGAAGCTGGCCGCGCGGCTGGACCTCCGTCCCGACCCCCGCGTCATGATCACCGGCCACTCGCAGGGCGGCCACGCGACCATGGCGCTGGGCCAGGCCCTGCACCGCGGCGCCGATCCAGGGCTGAAGCTCGGCGGCCTGGCACCGATCAGCGGCCCGATGAGGCCGAGCCGGCTCGTCGCCCAGGGCGCCAACGACGAGATCGCGAACGGCGTCGCGTACCTGGCGTACTGGACGGTGGCGGGGAACCGGCTGCACCACCTGTACGACCACCCGGCCGAGGCGTTCAAGGACCCTTCGATCGAGGGTCTCTTCGACGGTGAGCACCGCAACGAGGAGATCTTCTCGAAGCTGCCTGGCACGATCTCCGAGCTGTTCACCGAGTCCTACCTGGCGCGCGTCAAACACCCGACCGGCGTGCTGCGCGCGAAACTGCGCGAGGCGGACGGCTACTGCGACTGGCGCCCGCGGGTGCCGGTGTCGATCTACTCGTCCACCGGCGACGAGGACGTGACGATCGAGACCTCCGCCCACTGCGACCAGCGTCTCGAGCAGCACCACGCCCAGAGCACGCTCATCGACCTCGGCGCGGACGTGAACCACGGCAGGGCCGCCAAGCTCGCCCTGCCGCGCATCCTCGCCGAGTTCGACCGCGGGTGAACGAAAGCGGGGCGGAGGACAAGCCTCCGCCCCGCTCCCGCAACACAGAACTTCAGTGCGCCTCACCGAGGTACGCGTCACGCACCCGCTGGTCGGCCAGCAGCTGGTGACCCGGACCGTCCAAAGTGGTGCGTCCGAGGTCGATCACGTAACCGTGGTCCGACAACGCCAGCGCCGCCAGGGCGTTCTGCTCCACCAGGAGAATGGTGGTGCCCAGCGACTGCAGCTCCTTGATGGTGTCGAAGATCTTCTGCGTCATGATCGGCGACAGACCCATCGAGGGCTCGTCGAGCATCAGCAGACGGGGCTTCGACATCATCGCGCGACCGATGGCCAGCATCTGCTGCTCACCACCGGAGAAGAGCCCTGCCTTGTTGTGGCGCCGCTCCCCGAGGACGGGGAACAGCTCGTAGACCCGCTCCATGTCGGCCTGCACGCCGTCGTCCTTGCGGACGTACGCGCCGAGCTGGAGGTTCTCCTCCACGGTCATCCGCGGGAAGAGCCGCCTGCCCTCCGGACAGTGGGCGATGCCCTCGCCGAGGATCGCGTGCGCCGGGTCGTTGTGGATCGGCTTGCCCTGGAACAGGATCTCGCCGGACGCCGGACGCAGCAGACCGGAGATGGTCCGCAGGGTCGTGGTCTTGCCCGCACCGTTCGCGCCGATCAGCGACACGATCTGGCCGGCCTCGACGGTGAACGAGATGTCGCGGACGGCCTCGATCGCGCCGTAGGCGACCGAGAGGTTGCGGACTTCGAGCAGCGCGGTCATGCCTGCTCCCCCTTCGCTGCCTCGATGTCGAGCTCGACTTCCTCCGGGGGCTTGCCGAGGTAGGCCTCGACCACCCGCGGGTCCGCCCGCACGACCTCGGGGCTGCCCTCGACGAGCAGCTCGCCCTGCACGAGCACGGAAACCGAGTCGCACAGCCCGAAGATGAACTTGATGTCGTGTTCGATGACGACGACGGACACACCCGTCTCGCGGATGCGGAAGATCAGCTGCTGCGTCGCTTCCGTCTCCTGCGGGTTCATACCCGCCGTGGGCTCGTCCAGCAGCAGCACCGCCGGGTCCGTCGCCAACGCGCGCGCGATCTCCAGACGGCGCTGGTCGCCATAGGGGAGGTTGCGAGAGAGCTCGTCGTCCGGTCCGCGAAGACCGACGAACTCCAGCAGCTCCCGCGAACGCTCGCGCGCCGCCTTCTCCCCGCGGTGGTAGGCGGGGCCGTGGAACAGCGACGCCAGCGGGCCCTGCTTCATCCGGACGTGCCGGCCGACGAGCACGTTCTCCAGCACGGTCATGCTGGGGAACAGGCGGATGTTCTGGAACGTGCGTGCGACGCCCGCGTCCGTCACCTTCGCCGGGTCGCCGGGCAGGGTGTTGCCCTTGAGGAGCACCTGGCCCGTGGTCGGCGTGTACAGACCCGTCAGGCAGTTGAAGAACGTCGTCTTCCCCGCGCCGTTCGGGCCGATCAGGCCGACGATCTTGCCTTCTTCGAGCGTCAGGGTGACGCCCTTCAACGCCTTGAGGCCACCGAAGACCATCGAGACGTCACGCGCTTCCAAAACCGGCGTGGTCACGCCTTCGCCTCCTTCGACGCCGCGTGCACCTCGTCGACCGGCGCACCACCAACATCCTCATCAGCCAGCTCCGCCCGGCGGTGCCGGTCGGGGATCAGGCCCTGCGGACGGAACCGCATGATCAGGATCAGCGCGAGGCCGAAGATCATCAGGCGGAACTCCTCGAAGTCACGCAGCTTCTCCGGCAGCACGAACAGCAGCGACGCACCGAGCACGGCGCCCGGGATGGAGCCCATGCCGCCGAGGATGACCGCCGCAAGCAGCGTGATCGACTCGAGGAACTTGAACGACTCGTAGGACACCGTGGCGTTCTTGTGCGCGAACACCGCACCCGCGAGGCCCGCGAGCGTGGCGCCGATGAGGAACGCCAGGATCTTCGCCTGTCCGGTCCGGATGCCCATCGCACGGGCAGCGTCCTCGTCCTCGCGGATCGCGATCCAGGCCCGGCCGATGCGGCTGAACTTGAGGTTCGCGAACACCGCCATGGTGGCGGCCACGAGAAGGACGATCAGGATGTAGTAGAGCACGCCGGCGGGCAGCTTCACCGCGCCGATCGACAGCTCCCGGTTGAACTCCTTGCCGAACAACGACAGCGCCGGAATGCCCGGGATGGCGTTGGAGCCGTTGGTCATGCCACCGATGTCGTTCTGCGCGGAGCGGGTGAAGATCTCACCGAACGCCAGCGTCACGATCGCCAGGTAGTCACCGCGGACCCGCAGCGTCGGCGAACCGACGATCGCGCCGAAGATGCCGGCGACGACGGCGGCGATCACCGCGGCGACCGGGAACGGCAGCTCGATGCCGAAGTTCGCGGCGGCCGCTCCGGAGAAGTTCGCCGCGACGAGCGCGCCGATGCCCATGAACGCCACGTACCCGAGGTCGAGCAGACCCGCGAGACCGACGACGATGTTCAGGCCGATCGCGGTGGCGGCGTAGATGCCGATGTTCGCCGCGACCGTCATCCAGTACTCGTTGCCGGCGTCGGTGAACGGCAGCAGCAACGCGCACGCCGCCAGCACGATCACGCTGAACACGCGGTGCTCTTCGGACAGCACCGAGAGCCAGCGGATGAACCCGACACCGCTCAGCGCACCGAGCACACCACCGGCGAACCCGAGGAACGACAGGAAGATCGCGCCCGCGTACGGGTTCGACGTGCCGACACCACCGGTGGTCAGCATCGCGGCGACGGCCAGGAGCACGCCCGCGAACGACACCAGCAGCACCAGGTACGCGACCGGTGTGGGGGGCTTGAACTTCCACTCGCCGACCGGCGTGATGCCGTAGCCGTAGCCCGCCAGGATCGTCAGCACACCGGCGACCAGGCCGGCGACGCTGCCGAACGCGGTCGCGCCGTCGAGGGCCGTGATGGCACCGAGGCCACCGCCCTTGGCCGTGATGTACGCGCCGTTGATGAACGAGACGACCGCGACGCCCCAGCCGAGCGCCCGCACGACGCGACCCCTGGACGGGATCGGCGCGAAGGCCGCGACCAGGATGAGCACGCCGAGCAGCAGCAGGTGCCAGCGGAACCCGGTGACGGCGAACGGAGCGTCGAAGAACTGCAGCGTCGACTTGTCCGGCCAGTTGCCGTCGTTGAGGGTGAAGGTGACCCACGGCAGCAGCGCCGCGACGATCGCGAGCACACCGCCGACCGCCGCGAGCGGCTTGGCGAAGGGTGCGAGCGCGGAACGCTTGCCAGAAGTAGTGTCGACCGTGCTCATGCGCGCACCCTTTCCGGCTCACCGAACAGACCCTGCGGGCGGAAGACGAGCACGAGGATCAGCACGATGAAGATCCACACGTAGTCGTACTGGGTGCCGCCCGGCATGTACTGACCGGCCAGGGTCTTGATCAGACCGATGATGAACGCGCCGATGACCGCACCGCGGATGCTGCCGACGCCGCCCAGGACGGCCGCCGTGAAGGCGAAGATGCCGTTCTGGAAGCCCATGTCGATGTTGATGTTGCTCAGGTACCCGCCGAACATGACGCCCGCGACGCCCGCGAGCACGGCGCCGAAGACGAACGTCAGCACGATCACGCGGTCGGGGTTGACACCCATCAGCTTCGCGGTGTCGGGGTCCTGCGCGGTGGCGCGCATCGCCCGGCCCATGCGAGACCGGTTGATGTAGGTCTGCAGGAGGATCGAGAGGCCGACCGACAGCACGACGAGCAGCACGCCGGTCCACGGCACGCTGATGGTGCCGAGGGAGAGGTTGCCCTCCGGGAAGACCTTCGGGTAAGGCAGGTTCGACGTGGCGTTCGGGTACCAGACGCGCACGGCTTCCTGCAGGAACACGGACACGCCGAGCGCTGTGATCAGCGGTGCCAGCCGGGGCGCGTTGCGCAGCGGCCGGTAGGCGAACCGTTCCATGATCACGGCGACGACGACCGCGACCACGATGCCGCCGACGAACATGAGCGGCAGAGCCACGGCAGGCGACTTCTTGAGGTCGTCAGGAAGAAGCGTGAACGTGGCGAGGCCCCCGTACGAGGCCACCATGAAAACCTCGCCGTGGGCGAAGTTGATCAGCTGGATGATGCCGTACACCATCGTGTAACCGAGAGCGATCAGGGCGATCAACGACCCCTGAACGATCCCGTTCACCAGCTGTTGGAGCAGGACTGACACGACTACCTCCGTAGACGGCGGGGGCGAGCAAACAACGCCCGCCCCCGCCGTAGCTTCAATCGTTTATCAGTAGTCGTCAGCCGGTGAACTCGCCGGTCTGAACGTCCTTCCACTTGCCAGAGGTGACCTGGTAGACGGTGAGCACCTTGTTCGTGCTGTCGCCGTACTGGTCGAACTTGATCTCACCGGTGGCACCGGAGGCGCTGTACTTGCCGACGTTGGTCAGCATGTCCTCGCGCTTCGACTCGGCCCAGTCACCGCTCGAGAGGGTCGCGCCGAGGGCACCGATGATCGCGTTCGCGGCGTCGTAGGAGAACGCACCGTAGGCGGCGTAGTCCTCCTTGCCGAACTTCGCCTTGTACGCGTCGACGAACGCCTTGGCGGTCGCGAGCGACTCGACCGGCGCGCCGACGGAGGTGGCGAGGTCGCCTTCCTTGCCGCCGAGCTCGATGAACTTGCCGTCGTAGATGCCGTCGCCGCCCATCAGCGGGACGTTCAGACCGGCGCTCGCCATCTGCTTGGACAGCGGACCCGCGGCCGGGTACTCGCCGCCGTAGTAGACGGCGTCGGGCGCGAGGCCCTTGATCTTGGCGATGACGCCGGAGAAGTCGGTGTCCTTCTCGCCGACGGTCTCCTGGCCGACGATCGTGCCGCCCTTCTTGGCGACCTGCTTCGACAGCTCGGCGGCGAGGCCCGCACCGTAGGTCTTGCCGTCGGTGACGATGGCGATCTTCTTCTTGCCGGCCTTCTCGACGAGGTAGTTGGCCGCGTACGGGCCCTGCAGGTCGTCGGTGGCGCAGACGCGGAAGTAGTTGTCGAACTGACGCTTCGGAGCGGTCAGGAAGTCGTTGCCCCTGGTCAGCGACGGGTTGGTGTTCGCGGGCGACACCTGGGGGATCTTCTTGTCCCGCAGGATCGGCTGAACGGTCTGGGCGACAGACGAGTTCAGGGTGCCGACGACACCGACGACGTTCGGGTCGGTCGCCAGCTTGGTGGCGGCCTGCGCGCCCTTGGCGGGGTTCGCCTCGTCGTCCTGCGCGGAGACGGCCAGCTTGTAGCCCTTCACCGTGCACTTCTTGTTGGCCTCGTCCACGGCGAGTTCGGCAGACTGCTTGATGCCGATGCCGAGAGCGGACAGGTTGCCGGACAGCGGGGCGACAACACCGATGGTCAGAGTGCCCTTCGACGTGTCGCAGCTGCCCCCCGCGTTGCCGCCTTCTTGCTTGTTCGACCCACAAGCTGCGAGAACGAGCAGCGTCGAGCCGACAATGGCTGCGGACTTCACAAGGTGCTTACGCACGTGAGTCCCTCCTCTATCCCTGCTCCCGGCGGGCGCGAGTTCTCCGCGCACCGCTCCACGACCCCTCCTCCTGAGGGATGGCCGGAACCTAGGCGATGATTGTGACCCCAGTCATCAAACCCAATGGGCTCGTGACCATAACGCAACGCGGCGTTATGTTTTCCTTAAGCAATCTCACATACCGTAACCTTCGTTCACTCTTTGGACCCCTGCCATAACGTGTGCATATGACTCCGCGTCGTCGGGTGATCGCTGCAGTGGGAGCCGCCGTAGTGCTCGTCGCGGCGGTGCTCGTGCTTCGCCAGACCGATGACCCGACGAAAAAGCGCAGCTCGGAGCCTGTTCGGCTGACGGAGTACGCGGCGGATTTCGTCAAGTTGCCGTCTCGATCGGCGCGTCCCGAGCCGCCGTCCTCCGTATGGAGTAACCACGGCAGGGTGCAATGGACGCCCGTGCCCGGCGTGTCGGGCTACGAGGTCTTCGGCAGGCTCGTCGCGTCACCCGAGATCGCGGGGCGCGGCCGGCCCGACGTGCAGGCGGTGGACGCGTTCGGCCAGCGATCGCTGCCGGTCAGGGCCGAGGAACGCGCTGACGACGACTCGTGGCGCCGGGCGGTCATGGAGTGGCTGGACGACTTCGACGACTCGCACCTGGCCCGCCGCTACCACCTGAGCGGCCGCGAGGGCTGCGTGAACCCCAGCCACGGCTCCAGCCGTCTCGTGCTCGACATGCCGTGCGGGAACGACACGGCGGTGTTGCGCGCGCGGACGCTGTTGCAGCTGAACGAGTCTGACGAGCTGGGCCGCGTCGCCGTGGTGACGGACGCGGCCGGACCGCGCGGGAAGCTGGTGCTGGACCTGGTTCCCGGCACGCCGGACCGCGTCGGACCGGTTCCTCCCGCCGACGCGGTTCGCGTGGTGGTGGACGACTCCGTTTCACCCGGCACGCGTGGCGCGGGCGTTCTCCATCGGTTCGAAGTCGTGCTGACGCGCGGCGGCCTGCTCGTTCTGCAGGACGGCGTGCAGATCGCCGGCTCCCCGGTCGTGCCCAAGTGGCGCGAAGCGAGCGTCCTGATCGGTGTCACGCCGCCGCCAGCCCGTCCAGGCCGCGTGGAGATCGACGCCGTCGGCATCACCGGGCGAACGCCGATACCCGAGGTGAGCGAGACATCGATCGTGGCGGGGACGTTGCGCGTGCTGGAGTCCGACGAGGAGGCGCCAGGCATAGGCGTGGCGCGCGCACCGTTGCACAGGGCTGAGTCAGCGCGGTTGCAGGCAACGGTGCGGCTCGGCGACGGCGGTGATCCGAACGGCCTGGTCGCCCAGCTCGGCTCGGCCCGGTTTCCGCTGCGACCGGTCGTGAGCGGCTGGTCCGGGGCGCAGGACAGCGAGCTGACGGTGGCCGGGGACGTGCCGGCCGAACTGCTCGGTCCTGCCGGTCCGGACGCGCTGACACCGTTCGTGCTGCGCATGCCCGGCGCCTCGCAGGCCCAGGTGCTGGAGAGCTACCTGGAGGTGCCGGGGCTGTCGCCGGTGAAGCTGCCCAACGCACCGGACGAGCCCGCGCCCGTGCTGCCCGTCATGACCGCTGAGTTCGCGTCTGTGACACCGGACGAGGCGACGCTGGTGGTCACCCTCGACGCGGCCCCCGCGCGATCAGTGGCGCCGATAGCGGGGTTCGAGGTGTACGTCGACAGCGGTCACGTGGCGACCATGCCGATGCCGGGCGGGATCGGCGGCAGGCACGAGCTCCAGCTCTCGCTGAAAGGCAGCCACAACGTCGAAGTCCGCCTGCGCCCCGAGAACCCCGAGGCGCAGACGGACTCCGTGTGGCTGGAACTCAGCCGAAGTTCTCGATGACGGCTTCCGCGACGGCCTTCATCGTCGTGCGGCGGTCCATGGCGGTGCGCTGCACCCACCGGAACGCCTCCGGCTCGCTCAGTCCCTGCTTGGTCATGAGGATGCCCTTGGCCCGCTCCACGATCTTGCGGGTCTCCAGGCGTTCGGTGAGCCCTGCGACCTCCTGCTCGAGGGCGGCGAGCTCGCTGAACCGGCTCATGGCCAGCTCGATCGCGGGCACGAGGTCCCGCTTGGCGAACGGCTTGACCAGGTAGGCCATGGCACCGGCGTCACGGGCGCGTTCGACCAGGTCGCGCTGGCTGAACGCGGTGAGGATCACGACCGGCGCGATCCGGTTGCCCGCGATGTGCTGCGCCGCCTCGATCCCGTCGACCTTGGGCATCTTGACGTCCAGGATGACCAGATCCGGGTTGAGCTCGGTTGCGAGCTTGATGGCCTCTTCACCATCAGCGGCCTCGCCCGCCACGTCGTAACCCTCTTCGCGCAGCATCTCCACGAGGTCGAGGCGAATCAGCGCCTCGTCCTCGGCGACGAGCACTCGGGGAGCCTTGCGCGTGGCTTCGGCTTGGGCCTCGGCAGCCTGCTGGGTCACCGGGGTCCTCCTGACGATCGTTCCTGCGGGCGAAAGCGCAGTCTACCGGCGTGCAGCCCCCTGATCAGGCTCGCCAGCCGTGACGGCAGACACGAACTCCTCAGGCCACGGGTAGGTCCGCATGTTCTCCTCGACGTCCTGAGCGGGCACCTCGGTGCGGCGGAGCGTGATCTCGCGTGCGGTGCCGAACTCCGGATGGGCGAGCCTCGCCCTGATCTCGTCCTCGGCAGGCCCGCCCGGCCACTCGACGAACCACCCCGTTCCCATGGGAAGTGCTCGCAACCAGCTCGCGTCATGCCACAGGTGTACCCGGCGCAGTAGTGCGCTCCCAGTGGCCGCTTCCGGCGTCTCCTCGTCGTTGCCGCCGCCGTCGGTGTACTCGACGCCGCGGAACTCGTGCATCCAGCGCACGTACCGCATGCCCAGGTCCCAGGCGCTTTCGTCGACGCCGGCGAGCACGACGCCCGCGTCACCGGTGGTCAGTTCGGCCGATCGCCGGTACTGCCGGTGCGTGAGCCGCGCGACGCCCATGCCGTAACCGGCCTCGGTCCTCGGCAGCAACTCGAACAGCAACGGGCCCAGTGCGCGTTCGCTCAGGTGCAGCTTCGGGGTCTCCCCCGGTTCCACCGTCCGGAACGCGTGGGAGGGCCTGATGATGCTCGCAGGCGGCATCAGCTGGAGCATGCTCGCCGCGGTGCAGCCCGCGAGGAGCACTTTGGCCTCCAGCTGCCGCTGGGCCTCCGTGGTCGCGTCGGGCAGCAGCTCTCCGCCGCGCACGGCGGGCACCGCCTGGGACAGGTTCTCGCCCGTGTAGGCGCGCCGCAGATCGGCGAGCTGGTCCGTGATGGACAGACGTGCCATGACAGCAGTCCTCGTTTCCGCCGCCCGGCTCGGCACGACAAGGACGCATGTGCACGCGTCTACGTGGTCGGTTCGCTTCGGTGAGCAGGAGTTGCTGAACACTGCGGCGGAGTACGCCGCTCGCTGCCGGGGAGCGGCTCCAGCCTCACGTCTGCTCGGACGCCGCTGACCACGTTACCGGACCAACGCACGCGGTTTTCTAGTCAGCACCCACGATCAGCTTGTACTTGACGTCCACCTCTTTGCCGCCGGCCGAACCGCGGATGATCAGCTCGTGCTCGCCCGACGCGGGCGGGTTGATCCACGCGTACAGGCCGCAGCCGACCGAGTTGATCCGGCCCGCCTGGGTGCCGAACGGGTTGCCCGCGCGCGCCTCGTAGGTGAACGGGGTGGCGGACACCCTCGTCAACGCCTGCGTGGAGCCGTCCATCAGCACCTCGCCCTGGGCGTTCTTCATGAACCGCTCGCACTCGGCGACATCGCTCGCGAGGTTCACGACCGGCGCGAGCAGCGGTTTGTCGGCCGGCACCCGGCACTGCCGCTCGGCGGGGCCCCCGCCGAGCGACCCGGCGAGCAGCCAGACCTCGACGGGCTGGTCGCGCATGCAGAACCGCCCGGAGGTGTCGGACACGGGGTTGCTGTTGGAGGGCTGGGAAGCCCAGGTCCACCAGAGCGCCTGGAACTCACCGGGCGCCAGTTTGTCCGAAGTGGACGTTTGAGGTGCTGTGGGTGGGGCCGCCATCTGCGCGTTGCCGCCGCAACCGGCGAGCAGAACAACTAAGAACAGCAGGACTTTCCTCACTGGTTCTCGCGTCCCTTGCGTCGTTGTTCCTCCGCGCGCTCACGGCAGCGGCGCAGGAACTCCTCGTCGTCGTCAGCATCGGTGGCCGCGAACCGCCCCGGCCGGTTGTACTCGGGAAAAGCAGAAGCATCGCGCTCGTACGCACCGAAGCGCGCGCGTCCGGTCCCCACCACCGGACGGCCCGCCACGAGCCATGCGATCGAGCCCACCAACGGGAACAGCAGGACCAGGAGAAGCCAGAGCATCTTCGGCAGATTGCGAACCGAGCCTTCGTCGGTCGTGATGACATCCACGACGGCGAAGATCGTCAGCAGCAACGTCACCACTCCGAACAGCCCACCGAAGTACAGCATCTCCCACCCCCAGGTCGTGCGGTCGCGCACATCGTGGCACAAGGGGCCACTCCCTGAACATGGTTCACCCTTCAATCACCCCGCCCAATTCGCACAGCTGTGAAGTTCACCGAAACAAGGGCCGCAACCCCGCCTTAACACGCGCATTTCATTCCGCTATTTCCGCCCCCGCACCACCTGCGACGTCGCAGCTGGCCGCGGTGCTACCCGAGGTGGAATTCGCCTAGCCACACGGGGCGGGCGGGGACCGGCGCACTCAGCTGAACAGATCTGCGCTCATGGGCCGACCCGAGCAACCAATTCACCCCAGAGGGTGAAATGACGCGGCGGCAGGTGCCAATTCCGAGGGCACCGTCACACCGGTCCGGATTCCGCTTGCTCGATTCCGCACGGCTCGATCCAACACTTTCGCGGAGCCGATCCCCCCGCGAGTACCGGAACGTTCACACGAGCCGTGCCGTGCGTGAGGCTGAGCACCAGACCTGCTGCACGGCCGTTGCCCCAGCCGTAAGCGCGCCTTAGCGTCGAGTGCATGCCAAGGGGTGCCGAGAGTCTGCTGGAAGTGCTGGCCGCGCACGACGTCGAGGTCGTGTTCGGCCTGCCCGGCGTGCACAACCTCGCCATCTGGGAGGCGCTGCGGCGGTTTCCCGGCATCCGCATGATCGGGGTGCGGCACGAGCAGACGGCGGTCTACGCGGCGGACGGCTACGCAAGGTCCACGGGCAAGCTCGGCGTGGCGGTCGTGACGACCGGTCCGGGTGCCGCCAACACGCTCGGCGCCACCGGCGAGGCGTGGTCGTCGGGCAGTCCGGTGCTGGTGATCGCCACGGACATCCCGTCCACGCTCCGGCAGCCGGGGGTCCACCGGGGCGTGCTGCACGAGACCCGGGACCAGAAGGCGATGTTCGGGCCGGTCACCAAGGCCGCGTTCGACGTGCCCGCCGCGCAGGAGCTGGGCGCGTGCACCGACAAGGCGGTCCAGCAGGCACTGCAAAGCCCGCACGGACCCGTTTATCTCGGCGTGCCAACGGATTTCCTGTCCGCCGAGGTGCCGCACCACACGCCGGTGAAGACCGAGCAGGCCGACCTCGTCCCGGACCTCGCGGAGGCCGCGGAGCTGATCGCCGGGGCGCGGCGGCCGCTGATCTGGGCCGGTGGCGGCGCCGCGTGGTCCGGCGCCGGGACCGCGATCGCAGCGCTGGCGGCGAAGTTGCAGGCGCCGATCATCACCACATACGGCGCGCGTGGGCTGACCGACAGCCGTTGGGTCGTGCGGGGGCCGGTGCACGCGCCGCCCGTCGGGAGGTTGTGGGACGAGGCCGATCTCGTGATCGCGATCGGCACGGACTTCGACGGCATGATGACGCAGAACTGGTTGCAGCCAAAGCCGCGCAACCTCGTCGCGATCAACATCGACAAGGCGGAGGCGAACAAGAACTACCCGGCGGACGTCACGGTCGAAGGCGACGCGGCCGCGGTCACCGCGGCACTGGCGGCCGCAGTGGCCGGCAAAGAAGCCGTCGTCGACGTCGATGCCGTCAACGCCGAAGTGCGCACGTTGGTGGAAACCGACTCTCCCGAAGCCGCGAAGCTGTTGCGGGCGCTCGAAGGCGAGACGGCCACGATCGTCGCGGACATGTGCATCCCCGGTTACTGGATCGGCGGCTTCCACCACGTCACCAGGCCGCGCGGGCTGGCCTACCCGGTCGGCTGGGGCACGCTCGGGTTCGGTTTCCCCGCGGCGATCGGCGCGGCCGTCGGGCAGCGCACGATCGCGGTGGTCGGTGACGGCGGATTCCTGTTCGCGTGCGGGGATCTCGCGACGTTGAAGCAGGAGAACCTGCCGCTCACGATCGTGCTCGTCGACGACGGTGGCTACGGGATGCTCCGGTACGACCAGCAGATCGCCGGCCACGCCATCAGCGGGGTGGAACTGACCAGACCCGACTTCGCGAAGCTCGCGGAGAGCTTCGGGATTCCCGCGGTCACGCTCGACGGCTTCGACGGCTTGCGGGAGGAGCTGGCCGCCGCCGCGGGTCCCACCATGATCGTGGTCAACGCCGGCCTGCGGCCCCCGATCAACACTTCTCCCCGCTGGTACCGCAAAAAGGCCACTTGATCAGCTGCCCGCTCGGTAGCGTCCAGCCATGAGACGTGGGCTGGGGATCGTGCTCGCTGTGCAGGCAGTGGTGCTGACCGCGTTGTCGGGACGGTACGGCTTCCACCGGGACGAGCTGTACTTCATCGCGGCGGGCAAGCGGCCGGACTGGGGCTATGTGGACCAGCCGCCGATCACACCGATCCTCGCTCGCGCCGCCACCGAGGTGTTCGGCGAGACGCCGGTCGGGCTGCGCGTGATCGCCACACTGCTCGCGCTCGCCATCACGGTGGTGGTCGCACTGATCGCGAAGGAACTGGGCGGTGGCGCGGTCTTCGCGGCCGCCGCGTCGGCGACGTCGACGTTCGTGCTCGCGGTGAGCCACATGCTGTCCACGGCCACCGTCGACCTGTTGATCTGGGTGCTCCTCGGTTACTTCGCGATCAGGCTGCTGAAGACGAAGGACGGACGCTGGTGGCTGGCACTCGGCGCGACCGCAGGCGTCGGCCTGGCCAACAAGTGGCTCGTGCTCCTGCTGCTGGCCGCGCTGGCGATCGCGCTGCTCGCGGCCGGACCTCGCGACGTCCTCCGCACCTGGTGGCTGGCCGCCGGACTGGCGGTGTGCGCGGTGATCGCCGCCCCGGTCGTGGTGTGGCAGGCGTTGCACGACTTCCCGTTGCTCACGGTCGCACGCGGCATCAGCGAGGACGACGGCGCCGAGAACCGCATCATGTTCGTCCCCATGCAGCTGCTGATGCTGTCCCCGTTCCTCGTGCCGGTGTGGGTGGTCGGGTTCCGGAACCTGTGGCGTGACAGGACTTTCCGGTCGCTCGCCCTGGCCTACCCGATCCTGTGCGTGCTGTGCCTCATCACGGGCGGCAAGCCGTACTACGCGGTGCCGTTGTTGTTGGTGCTCATGGCGGCAGGCGCACGCCAGGCGCAGGAGTGGTTGCTGCGCCGCAAGGTGATCGGCGGCGTGCTCGTGACGCTGAGCGTCGTGCCCGCCGTGATCGGTTCCCTGCCGGTCCTGCCGCCCGGTGCACTCGGCCCGGTCCTCGCCGTCAACCCGGAACAGGGCGAGCAGGTCGGCTGGCGCGAGTTCGCCATCACCGTCCAGGACGCGTTCTTCGAGAATGATCGTCCGGTCGTGATCACCCGCAACTACGGCCAGGCCGGCGCGATAGAGGCCTACACCCAGGTTCATGCGTATTCCGGGCACATGTCCTTCTACGACTGGGGACCGCCCAGATACCCCAACATCAACAAGGTGATGCTGGTCGGATTCAACGACCCTCCGCTCACGGGCTGCAAGCGCGTTGCCCAGCACCACAACGTCGTCGAGAACGAAGAAGACGGCACGGTCATATGGGTGTGCAACGCACCATCAGAACCATGGGACGCCTTCTGGCCAAAGCTGCGCCACTACTACTGACCACATAGGACATTGGAGCACTTCCAACACCGACCCCTCTTCGGCTGAATATGGCCGAACCTGTTGGAATCGGCCAACGTTTGGCCCTAGCTTTCTTTCATGCCAAAGAGAGACTCCACGGTGCGCGGACGGGAGTTCGGCGCGGGCGTGCGCGAAGCCCTGCGCAAAGCAGGCCTCACCGGACGCGCCGCCGCAGAACTCGCCGGCTGGGATCCGGCCAAGCTGTCCGACATGCTCAACGGCAAGGGCGGCGTGACCGAGGGCGACCTCCACCGTCTGCTCGGCCTGTGCCGCACACCGCTGGACGAAACCGAGCACCTGGTCGCCCTGTACCGCGAGACCAGCCAGCCCGGCTGGCTCCAGGTCCACGGCGAGAAGATGCCCGTCGAACTGCGCACGCTCCACTAACACGAAGCAACGGCCACCGAGATCACCTACTGGTGCATGAACGTCGTCCCCGCGGTGCTCCAGCTTCCGGATTACATGCGCGCGCTGTTCCTCGGCGCTCCCAACGTGCCGAACAAGGAGATCGACAAGCGCGTGGCGGCACGCACGGCACGACAGCAACAGCTGTTCCAACGACGCTGCCCGATGACCTTCTACATTCACGAGTACGCGCTGCGTCTCCCCGCCGGAGATGGCGAGCTGATGTCGGATCAGCTCCACCACCTCAACCACATGAGCAACCGCACCTACATCACGAACCGGGTCGTGCCCGTGAGCGCCGGTGTCCATGCCGGATTGGCAGGGGTCTTCACGTTCATGAAGTTCGCGAAGCTGGAGCCGATCGTCTACGTCGATGCCGAGAACCACGGCGTCTTCCTCGACGACAAGGAATCAGCGAAGGCCTACCTGAACATCTTGGCGTCACTCGATCGGACCGCGTTGGATGTGGAACAATCCCGGGAGTTGATCACCTCTATCGCCTCGTGAGGAGTCTCAGATGACCGAGTGGCGAAAGAGCAGCTACAGCGGCAACAGCTCGGAGTGCGTCGAGGTTGGTCGCGGCGTCGGCATCAGGGACAGCAAGGCCCCTGTCACCCACCTCGCGATCGGAACGTCCGCGTGGTCGGCGTTCCTGGAGGCCACGAAGGCTGACAAACTCGTCCGGTGACCCGTACCTGGCCCTCAAAGCTCGCGGCGGACGAAGGCGCACTCGCCTGGGAGTTCCTGGACTTCCTGCGCAAGACCGCCGTGCTGAAGGTCGAGGGCCTCACCCGCGACCAGGCCGTGGCCGCCCCGATCGCCACCTCTGAGAAGCTGACCGCGCTGGGCGTGCTCAAGCATCTCGTGGCCGTCGAGCGCTACTGGCTGTGCATCGCGGGCGCAGGTCTGGACCTGCCGTCGTTGTGGGAGGGCACCCCGGACCCGTCCTGGGACCTCACCGACGACGACACCCCGGAATCGCTCATCCAGGCCTACCAAGAGGAATGGGCCAACGCCGAGGCCCTCAAGCAGCGCCGGCCCGACGACAACGCCGCAGACGGCGAACGCACCGTGCGGTGGATCCTGGCCCACGTGGCGCAGGAAACCGCGCGCCACGTGGGCCATCTGGATCTGCTCCGCGAGCTGGCGGACGGTCAGACCGGCGAATGACGCCTAGATCCGCACCGGGTACCGCCCGGTGATGTCCCTGGCGGCCACGACCCACCGAGGCGGCGGATCGGAGTCGGGCGAACCCACGCACTGCAGCGCGAACACCACGACCACGCTGCCGTCGTCGAGCACGAACCCCGTGCCGTACGAGCCCTGCCGTGCGCTCGTCACCGCCGAACGCAAGAACATCCGGCTCTGCCACGGGTTGGTGACGCGTCCAGTTGCCGTCGAGGTCGAGCCGGGACCGGAACGCCGCCCACGCCACGAACCGCGAGGGCCAGGTAGAGGAACATCACCACGGTCAGCTCCACCACGGGCCGACCGTCGGCCCACTCCGGGTCGAGCAACTGTGGCTGGAACGCGAACGGCAGCCCGTCAGTGGCACGGCCGGGGCGATCAGCCGGACCCACAGACGGACGCGCCCGACCCCGCATTCCACGGCAAATTCCTCGGCCGCAGCGCTGTCAACGGGCTTCTGCTCGACCGGCCGGTCCTTGCGCCCCGAGCCCTGCCACAGCAGCTGTCCGCCGAACACCGCAACGACCACCATCACCGAGCGTTCCGGCGCTGGTAGCGCGTCGTACGCCTGCACGCAGCCGATCATGAAGGCCGCGAGGACGAGCAGTCGCAGCACCGTCATCCTCGGCAGGCCCCGCCAAGCTCAGCAGGCGACCTCACCCGGCCACAGCGGAGTCAGCGCGACGACCGCGCCTGCCAGCGCGTCGTCGACCGCAGCTTCAGCTGCCGGAGAAAGACCGCCCTTCCGTCGCGTGTGGACCAGGCGCTCGCGCAACGCCGGCACGGACAGGGCCGCGGCGGCATTGCGCACCACCGCTTCATCCCCGTGCGACAAGCACCGAACGAGTCCATCACCGACCAGGTCCTCTGCCTCACGAGCCAGAGCGCCGTCCCTGGCCAGCCGTCGGACCGCCGCAGCTGCCGCCACGCGAATCTTCGGATTCCGGTCCGTCAGCCTGGTGGCGACCAGCTGCGCGGCCGCCGGATCGGCCGTGTCACCGAGCCCGGCCACCGCTACGCCCCGACGGTGCGACCACAGGTGCTTCACGTCGCGGGCCAGGTGTTCAACCGGTTTCAGCTGCCTGAGCCGGGGAATTCCGTAGGCGCACAGCACCGAGCTCCGATAGGGATTACCTCGGATCGCCCAGTCCGCGGAATCCCCTTTGCGCCCCTTGCCGAAGAACTCCAGCACGTACGACGGATCGCGATCCGGGCGACGCTCCGCGAGGATGCGGCACAGGACCGAAGCCAAACCCATCGACCGGCTGTGAGCCTCCAGCAGAGCCTCGATCCGGGCGTCGACACTCATGTCGTCGGACTCGACCAGAGCACGGATGCTCTTTCCGAGGTCCGGTGAACTCTGCACCAGCACTTCGGAAAGAGCGGCATCGATGTTCATCAGGTCCCACCACTCCACAACATGCCGAAACGACCGGGCGGGACACCTCACAGCGCCCCGCCCGGTCTGCCTATTCCTGGCCGATCATCGTCCGAAGAACCCCATCGCACATCCGATGCCCGATATGGCCATCCTGACATAAGGGGAGTTGACGGTCCCCAGCGTGCGTTCCTTGATCAGTGTCATGTTCGCTTTACATCTCTGCACGCGCGGGTGGTACTTGATGTTGTTGTACAGCCTCCCCGCCTTGCTGGCCTGGAAGCGTTCCTTTCCGCTCTTGAAGACGCCTTTGGCCCGGGTCACCACCTTCGGTGCCGTGGTCCGGATCCAGCTGCCGGCCGCGACGACCTTGCGACCGGTCCACTTCATGCCGCCCCAGATCCGGGGAGCCCACTTGACTCCCCACTTCACGCCCTGCCGGACAGCGAAGCGGGCGAGGATGGGCAGGCCGATGCGAAGCCCTGCCACGGCGAGGAAGAGACACGGCGGACACCTGCCGTCGAGGTCGTTGGCGTTGACCGGGTCGCCGTTGACGTAGTCGTAGTCGTTGGCGGACCCGCCCTCGACCGGGTCGACGGACAGGAACCGGCCGAGCAGCGGGCTGTACGGACGGGCACCCATCTGCACGAGCGACAACGCTCCGGCGTGTTCGTAGGGACGCTGGTGCTGTCCCAGCCAGCCGTAGTCCATCTGACCGGGCTGGTTGTCCGGCACGGCATCCGTGTCGACCTTGCCGTCACTGGAGATCGGCTCACCGAACGGCGTGTAGTGCCGCAGCTGGCCGACCTGGCCGCCCGCACCGTCCGTGGTGAGGATGATGTCGCCGCGCACCGACGGGTGGTCGTACGTGCGGCTGTCACCGCTGATCGTCAGCAGTACGCCACCGGCCAGCGTGATCGAGCGGGTCAACAGCTTCTTGTCCTCACCGAGCACGAGGTCTGCGGTGTCACCGTCCGCGGTGTGGGCGTACAGCACGACCTTCTGGTCATCGCCCTGTTCCACGCCGCGGCGCACGATCCGATCGCCGGCGTCGCGCTGGTACGCGACGGCGGCGGGGTCCGCGCCGACCGAACGAGCGCTGATGTTGCGGCCCGCCGTGTCCCACGACAGGTGCGTGGTGGAACCGTTGGTCGTGTACTCGGTCGTGTTGCCGCTGTCGTCGTACTTGATGCCGGACACCGCGTTCGCACCGGTGGTGGCCAGCAGCCGGTCAGCGCCGTCGTAGCAGTAGTTCGTCGTCTGCGTACCGGCGGCCGTCTCGTCGATCAGCTTGACACGGTTGGTGTTCAGACCGGCGTTGCCGACCGAACCGGCGGGACACCCTTCCACCGCGGACGTGAAGTCGTAGGTGTATTTGTGCCCGTTGACCACCGCCTTGGTGAGCCTTCCAGCCGTGTCGTAGATGTAGTTGTGGCCGCCGGGTCCGGCGTCGTAGCCGTTGAGCGTCTCGTCGACGATCGTGCCCGCACGGGTGCGCGTCACGGTCGTCGGAATCTCGGCGCCCTGTTTGGTCTTCCATGTGAGCGACGTGATCTGACCAGGACCGTCCTTGCCGATCGCGGCCAACGAGGCACCGTTGGCGTAGGCCACCGACTTCAGATCACCCGCCGCGTCGTAGGTCGACGTGGCCAGCAGGGAGCCGTCGAGCGACACGGTCAGGAGCCTGTCCGCGTCGTCGTAGGTGTTGACGACGGTCTGCGCCGGGTTGAGCGGCAGGTTGACCTTCTGCGACGCCAAGCGGCCCGCACGGTCGTACTTGCTCTCCGTGCGAACGCCGTGGACGTCGGTGTACTCGACCGTGCGACCGATCATGTCGACCTTGGTGGTGACGGTGCCGTTGTGGTCCGTCACGCTCGACACGAGCGGATCGCCGTTCACCGCGTGGTTCGTGGTCACGACACGCTCGCCCGCTGCGGCGCTCGCGGGGTGCTTGACCTGGACGACCCGGTCGCATTCGTCGTACGTGGTGCACGTCCACTTGCCTGCGGTGCCCTGAGCCACCACGCGACCCGACGCGTCGAAGATCTGCTCGTCCTCACGCGCCGCACCGGTCGCCGGAGCGGGAGACTTGGTGAGCTTGGCGAGCCCACCCTGGTTGATCGCCTCCACCTCGGGGGTGCAGGGGTTGTCCCGCGTCTCCCGGTCGCCGTAGTAGACGAAGGTCGTCTGAGCGCCCGTGGGCGAGGTCTCAGCGATCTTGCGGAGGTAACCGGTGCCCACGGCCTCGTACGTGGTCTTGACCGACTGACCCTTCTGAGTCGTGGTGGTGACCAGACCGTAGGCGGCGTCGAGCCCGTTCTCGCCGAACTTGCTGGACGAGACCTGCGGCTGCAGACCGAGGGACTCTCCCTTGGTGGTGGACGTGGTGTGGCCGTACTTCGGCTTCATCCCCGCCGCGGGCACGACCTGCTGGGTACCGCCTGGCGTGGTCCAGTGCAGTTCGAGTTGCGCGAGAGATCCGAGGTCGTAGTACTCAACGCGGATCTTCTTGGCAGCGCCGGCCGACGGGCTGTTGACCGTCGCCTCCCGCCACTTGGCACCAGTGTCGATCCAGTCGTCGATGACGATCGCATCGTCGACCCACACGCGGACACCGTCGTCGGCCACGACGCGGAGCTTGTAGTTGCCCGCCTCGGGGAACACGATGTCGCCGGTCGCCCGCAGCGAGAAGCCGTCCGCAGGGATGCCCGTGACCGGCACGGCTTCGCCCCAGTTGCGGGCGAACGTTCCGTCAGCGGCCAGGCCGGTCTGGAACACCTTCGGTGTCCCGACCATGTCCTTGTTGTCGTAGAACGACACCGCCAGACCGTTGAGTCCCTCGTCGAAGGCGGTCTTCGAGTGCGGAACGGTGGCGGCGCACTCCGCCTTGAGCTCCTGGCCGTTGAAGCACGACGCCGGACCCGGACCGAAGTTGTCGGTCGGGCGGTCCTGCGCGTCGTACAACGTGGTCGACACCCGTCCGGCGGCGTCCGTCGAGGTCAGCAGCTGATCCTTGACGCTCCACGTCTGCGACGTCGTCTTGCCGGTGGCGTCCGTGCTGGACAACAACCGGAAGGCGTCGTCGTAGACCACCTTGCGCGAGAACCCGATGACCGGGTTGATCCCCGCGATGTCCACGAACGACGTCTTTGCGGCGGCGTCGTACCGGTACGAGTGGTAGCCGCGTTCCTCGCCATGCGTCGTGTACGGCTGGTAGATCGTCCGGGCCACTGGCTTGGTCGCCGTGTGGTCGTAGTAGTGAACGATGTAGTTCGCCGCGTCGGTGTTCCGGTTCGCGTGGTCCTGCGAGACCCAGTCGGCGGCGCGGCTGTCCCGCATGCCGTCGAGCAGGCCGTTGGACGTGAAGCTGAACTGGGTCATCTCACGACCCGGGTCCTCCACCGCAACGAGATGTCCGCGGTAGTAGAACAGCTTCGTCTGGGTGCCGTCCCAGTAGACGATGCGGCAGAGCATCTGCGACGGCGGCAGGCGTTCCGCGTCCGGCGGAGGCGTGGCGCCCGCGTAGCAGTCGTCACCCGGCCGGTTGTAGTACAGCTTGTGCGAACGACCCGAGACCGGGTCCTTGATCTCCTTCAACCGCGACGGCGAGCCGTCGTAGATGTACTGCAACGCGGCTGGCTTGCGGGTGTCGACGGCGCTCGACTGCGACTCCAGCTTGCCCGCCGAGTTGAACACGTACACGTCGGTGCCGTAGGTCAGCGTGATGCGCCCTGCCGTGTCCATCGCCAGGGTGCCCACCTCGCCGTCCGGCGGGGTGTAGCCACCGGTCGACTTCTTCGTCCAGGTGTGCTTGGCACCGGACGCGTCGGTCAGCACGACGTTCTGGTCGGTGACCTTCGCCTCCGTGAACGTCGAGCCCGTGCCGTCGAGGTCGGCGCTCAGCATCCAGCCCTTCGGCAGTGCGGGCAGGTCCGAGGAGTGCAACCAGTCAGCGGGAATGATCTGCGCGGGCACGGTGGTGCCGTCGGTCGTGCGGGTGAACAGGCGCAGGTACGCCCAGCCACCGACCTCGGCCAGCTCGACCTTGATCGGCACGCGCTGGCCGGCGGTGAGCTGCACCTCCTTCGCGACACCCCAGTTGACGTCGCTGCAGCAGCCCTGGTCGTAGACCGAGTTGCCGTTGATCCACACGCGCAGCCGGTCGTCGTGCACACCGGCGAATTGGTAGGTGCCGGTCGCCGGTGCCTGGAAGTAGCCCTCCCACCGTGCGACGAACCAGTCCTTCGGCAGCGCGGGCGCGAACGGTGAGGTGTCACCCCAGTCCACGTTCACCTGCGGCTCGGTGCGCACGAGGACCGGCTCCTGCTGCGGGCTGATCTCACCGTTGTGCGACAGGTCCGGGAAGTACGACGCCCGCAGGCCCTTCTGCTCCTGCTGCTGCGAGTTGTAGGTCATCGACAGACCCGCTTCGCCACCGACCGTGTTGAACGTCGGTGACTTGATGGACGTGGTCACGTTGCCGTTGGCCAAGTTCACCGAGATCGGCCCCATGGTGTCGTCCGGAGCCGGTCCCCTGTTGCCGATGCGCTGATCGACCTTCAGGTGGAACACCGCACTCGGGATCCTCGACGTGGCACCGCTGACAGCCTTCGCCTGCCACGTGTAGGCGACACCGTCCTGCAGCACGCCGGACGGAATCGTCCACTTCGGAGTGTCGAGGCAGCCGGAGTCCACCACGACACCGGACTTCGCGTCCGCGCCGGTCGCGACGGTAAAGCAGTACCTCACCTGCTCGCCGTCCGGGTCGCTGACGGGGCTGACCTCGAGGGTCGGCGTCGTGTTGGTGATCACGCTGTGGTCGGCGGGGCCGACCAGGGTCGGTGCGGGTGGCGCGGAACCAGTGTCGACGGTCAGCGTCGCCGTGGCGTACTTGTACGTCCAGACACCGGGAGCCTCGTGGCCGGTGACCATGAAGGTCGCCATGTGCTTGATGTCGGCGATGTGCTGCAGGAAGCTGACGAGGCTGTCGCCGGTCAGCGTGCCGACCTGCCCCACCAAGCCGCTCGCCAGATGCCCACCGAGACCGTTGAAGTCCATGGCAGACGCGTGGTACAGGTTCGCCGGCCAGGTCTTGTCCGGGCTTCCCGGTGTCCGCTGGTTCGCCAGGTCCAGCTTCGCACCGACGATCCGCTTGCCGTACAGGTTCTCGTAGTTGAACCGGATCGCGGAACGCCAGTACTTGTCGCCGTTGTCCTGGACGTTGCCGAACTGGACGTTGCAGTTGCTGCACCAGTAGCCGTCGGACTTGTACGACTCCGAGTACGCGACGCCGTAGGTGAACGTCGGGTCGACGCTGACCGGGTAGACGCGCTTGGGGTCCTTCAGCCACGCCTCGTCCACCGCGACGGTGAGCACCCAGTCCTTGCCGGACTTCTCGACGGTGTAGGTGCCGCCGGTCATGGCCGGTGGCTTCGTCTCACCGTCACCGGCCGAGTCCCACGTGACGATCGGCGGCATGACGATCTTCGGGGCACCGCTCGCGTCCCGCAGCTCGACCGTCTGCTGCCCGGTCACCACCGGGGTGAGAGCGCCGGTCTTGAGGGTGAACCGCCACTTGTTGGTGGACGGCGCCTTCTTGAGCTTGATCGTCTCTTTGAGAGAGCCGGGAGTGACCTCGTAGGTGAGGTCGGTGTCCGGAGTGACGTCGGAGTACTCCGCCATCTTCTCGGTCACCTTGACCTTGCGGTCCTTGGCCGGCTTCTGCTCCGGCGCCAGCGTGACCTTGTGGCCGTCGACCTCGACGGTGACCAGCGACGGATCGTCCGCGGCGCCACCGAGCGTGGGCTTGAGCGGGTGCGCCTTCGCCTTCACGCGGCGGGTCGGGGTGTCGGCGACGAGGGTGGTGTCCACCGGGCGCCAGTTGCCGAGCGCGTCTTTGACGTTGCGCGGCTCGGTCGACTGCTTGATCGTCCGCGTGCCGTCCGGGTTCTCGTACTCGTCGACGAACGTCGAGCTGGAGACCACTTTGGACTTCTGCGGGTCGAAGCTGCTCTTGCCGGTGCCCATCAGCGGCGTGAAGTCCGCCTTCGGGTCGGCGGGCTGGATCGGTGGTTGCTTGACCTCGGCGCCCTTGAGCACCGGGAGTGCGGTCGGATCGATCGCCGTGGACTTGGGCGGAGGCGCCGCGAACGCGGGTGCCTGCGCCAGTGAGAAGGTCAGAGATGCTACGAGGGCAGCCGCGATCCCCCGTGCTCTTCGAGCACGGGAAGATCGCGCCGCATCGCGACGCGTCATCAGGTGTATCCCCCAGGCTTATGGGGAGAGACGTGAGCTTCCGCCGCCCACACGCCCCCCAGCGTTGACGCGCCGTAGCATGCCGAACCCGGACATATGTGAGCAATGGGCCGTTCAGGCTAACTTAAGCTCCGTGGGCGGGGAATCACACTCTGTGTATCACTCTTCGCCCGGCCAGAGCAGCAACAGCGGTGCGAGCACGCCGTCGAGGGCGTTGTCGACGACGGCGCCGGCCAGAGGCATCAACGTTGCCCGCGCGTACAGCAGGTCTTCGCGCAAGGCCGGGAGCGCCAGTGCGGCAGCCGCCTGTTCGATCACCTCTTGGCGGTCGTGGTGCAGGCAACCCACCAACGCCTCCGCTGCCGACCCGACCTGGACGCCCGCTTTCGCGAGCCGGCGGATCGCTGCCGCGGCCTCGAAGCGAACCCACCACTTCGGGTCGCGCAGGCGGCCGATGATCGGCGGCAGGGCAGCCGGGTCGGCGGTGTCACCGAGCGCGGTGACGGCTATCTGCCGACGAGTCGCCAGCCAGTGCGTCGCGTCGGGCGTGATGCGTTCGACCGGATTCGCCTTGCGCAGCCTCGTGATCCCGTGGAGCCACACCCACGGGCTGCGGTAGACCTCGTGCCCGAGCAGACGGCGGACCGGGCCGTCGGTCTCGGCGTAGAAATGACGGAGCGCGTATTCCGGGTCCCGGAAAGGATCACGTTCCGCAAGGACGCGGCAGAGCAGCGGGCGTGCCGGGCCCGCGTCGTCGAGACTGCCGAGGATGATTTCCTCGACACCCGGTTCGTTGCTGTCGATCAAAATTCTGATGTGCGCACGAAGATCCGGCGAACCCCACTCCCGGATCCCAGCCAGCGCCCCATCGCTGCTGAGTTCCCCCATTTCTCTATCATGGCGGATTTATGTAGCCGCCCACAGCGTTTTCACAGACTTCACGGAGAGCGTTTACCGCGTCACGCAGCAACGGGTTGGTATTCGCCGTGCGGTGGACAACGTGCACGTGCCTGCGCAACGGCTTGTGCCGCAACGGCATCGCGTGCGTGCCGGGTAGCGCTTTGTACCCGAGCGCGGGCACCAGCGCGACACCGACACCGGCCGCCACGAGCGACTGCACGACCTCGTAGTCGTTGCTGCGGAAAGCAATTTTCGGCGCGAAACCCGACGCCGCGCACAGCCGCGTGAGACACGTGGCGCCGGACGTGCCGTCGCGCGACGCGATCCAGCGTTCGTCTTTGAGATCTTCGAGTTTGACGTTGTTTTTCGCTGCCGAATGATCGGTCGGAACCATGACCAGCAGTGATTCCTCCAGCAACGGCACCACCGTCAGTTCTTCCGGCCACGTGCGCGGGACGAGGTCGTAGGCGTACACCAGCGCGAGATCCAGTTCGCCGGTCAGCACGAGCGGCAGCACGTCCTCCGGCTCGGCCTCGTCCAGAAGGATCTCGGCATCCGGCAGGTCGGCCGACAGCTTCGCCAGAGCCTTGGGCACGACCCGCGAGCTCGCCGTGGGGAACGTGCCGATGCGCAGGCGCCCGCGCAGACCCTGCACCATCGCCTTGACCTCGTGCTCGAACCCGTCGAACGCGGCCAGCAGCTCACCACCCCGGTCCGCGATCAGCAGCGCCGCACTGGCCGGCCTGATCGAGTGCGCCTCCCGTTCGAAGAGCGTCACGCCGACAGCGCGTTCGAACGCCGAGATCTGCTGTGACACGGCCGACGACGTGTAGCCGAGACGGCGGGCCGCCTCGGCGAACGAACCCGTCTTCACGACCTCGACGAGCGTGCGGAGATGCACCGGGTTGAGCATCAGGTCAGCTTATGCTCGACCTCGCGAGGTTTCATTCTGCAACCCCTGGCGGAACCACCGGGTAACTACCAGGGTGGGTGCATGCCCTATGTCTCCACGAACCCGTCGAACACCTCCGACGTGGTCACCGAGATCGAGCTCGGGACCAGCCGCACCTTCGTCGACGCAGCACAGCGGGCCAAGGCGGCACAACGCGCGTGGGCTCGCGTGCCCGCACCCGTGCGCGGACAGGTCATCGGCAACATCGGCCGGCTCGTCGAGGCGAACTTCGAGCCGCTCGCCCAGCTGGTGACCCGCGAGATCGGCAAGCCGATCGCGGAGGCACGCGGCGAGGTGCAGGAGATCGTGGACACCTGCAACTTCTTCCTCGGCGAGGGCAGGCGCCTCTACGGGCACACCGTGCCGTCGGAGATGGCGGACAAGCAGCTCTTCACCTTCCGCAACCCGGTCGGCGTCGCGGCGATCATCACCGCCGGCAACTTCCCCGTCGCCGTGCCGTCCTGGTACATCGTGCCCGCGCTGCTGTGCGGCAACTCGGTCGTGTGGAAGCCCGCCGAGTACTCCGCCGCGTCCGCCCAGGCGTTCTACGACGTGTTCCAGGCAGCCGGCATCCCCGGCGGGGTGTTCGAGATCGTCTTCGCCGAGGGGACGGAGACGTTCGACGGCCTGGAGCAGGCGCTGCAGCAGGGCCTCGTCGACAAGGTCGGGTTCACCGGGTCCAGCGAGGTCGGTGTGCGGATCGGTGAGCTCTGCGGACGCCACCTCCAGACGCCGTGCCTGGAGCTGGGCGGCAAGAACCCGATGGTCGTCACCGAGGACGCCGACCTGGACCTGGCCGTGCAGGGCGCGCTGTTCGCCGGCTTCGGTTCCGCGGGCCAGCGGTGCACCTCGCTCGGCACGGCGATCGTGCACGAGTCGGTGTACGCCGAGTTCCTGTCCCGGTTCACCGAGGCAGTCTCCGGCGCCACCGTGGGCGACCCGACCGGCGATGTCCTCTATGGACCGTTGCTGGACGAGAAGTTCGCCCTGGCGTACGAGAAGTACCTCGGCTGGATCGGCGAGCACCACACGGTGCACGGCCCGACCGGCCGCATCACGGCTTCGAACCCCCGCAAGGGCTTCACCGGGGAGAACGGTCTCTTCTACCACCCCGCAATCGTTTCCGGTGTGCGTGCCGACGACGAGCTGTTCCTCCAGGAGACGTTCGGGCCGATCGTCGGCGTCATGAAGTACTCGGACCTGGACGAGGCGATCGAGCTCGGCAACAAGCCGGGCTACGGCCTGTCGTGTTCGATCTACACCACGGACCCGAACAAGGCCTTCCGGTTCCGAGCCGGCATCTCCGCCGGCATGGTGAGCGTCAACAACTCGACGTCCGGGGCCGAAGCGCACCTGCCGTTCGGCGGCAACGGCAAGAGCGGCAACGGCTCCCGGCAGTCGGGCGTGTGGGTGCTCGACCAGTTCACCCGCTGGCAGTCCATGAACTGGGACTACTCCGGGAAACTGCAGAAGGCGCAGATGGACACGCTCGCGATCGAGGCGAACCTTGACTACCGGCTCGGCTGAGCTGCCAAGTCAGGCCGAGGTCGTCGTCATCGGCGGCGGGGTGATGGGCACATCCATCGCCTTTCACCTCGCCGAGGCAGGCGTCCGGGATGTCGTTGTCGTGGAGCGGGATGAGCTGGGTTCCGGCTCCACCTGCAAAGCAGCGGGTGGAGTGCGCGCCCAGTTCTCCGACGAACTGAACATCAGGCTCGGCGCCCGATCACTCGAAGCGTTCCAGCGCTTTCCGCAGCGTCCCGGGCAGGAGATCGATCTGCACCAGGCCGGCTACCTGTTCCTCCTTTCCACTCGGGAACACGTCACGGCGTTCGAGCGCAACGTCGACCTCCAGAACTCCCTCGGCGTACGCAGTCGCATGCTGACTGTCGAGGAAGCTCAGCGGATGTCGCCGCTGATCGAAACGGACGGCCTGCTCGCGGCGACCTTCTCGCCGGACGACGGACACTGCACTCCTGAGTCCGTGGTCCTCGGCTATGCCACCGCGGCCCGCCGGTTCGGTGTCCGTTTCCACACCAGAACCACCGTGAAAGCGATCGTAGGGACGGGGTCCGACACTTTTCGCGTCCAGACCGACCGCGGCGAGGTTTCGACGGGGACTTTGATCTGCGCGGCGGGTGCCTGGTCGCGTTCGATCGGCGAGATGGTGGGCGTTGACCTGCCGGTTTCTCCCTTGCGGCGACAGGTCATGTTCACCGAGCCCATGCCGGAGCTACACGATCGGGTGACGCCCTTCACCATCGACTTCGGCAGCACCTTCTACTTCCACCGCGAGGGCCCCGGCCTCCTGTTCGGCATGTCCGACCCGGACGAGACGCCGGGCTTCAAGCTGGACATGTCCGACGCGTGGCTGCCGCGCCTCACCGAGGCGATCGGACGGCGGGCGCCGCGGCTGCTGGACGTGGGCGTGCGCAACGGGTGGGCCGGGCTGTACGAGGTGACGCCCGACCACAACGCGTTGATCGGCTCCGTCGGCAGGTTCTTCTACGCCACCGGTTTCTCCGGGCACGGCTTCCTGCAAGGGCCCGCGGTGGGCGAGGTCGTGCGCGACCTCGTGCTGGATCGCGAGCCCTTCGTCGACGTGTCCAGTTTGGACGCCTCCCGGTTCGCCGCCGACCAGGCGCGGCCCGAACTCAACTGCGTGTGAGGGAATGCTGATGGACGTTCTTCAGCTCATGGACGAATGGGGCCCAGAGAAGGTCGTCTGCGTGTCCGACCGGCGCACCGGCATGAAGGGTGTGCTCGTCATCGACAACACCGCACGCGGCATGGGCAAGGGCGGTACGCGGATGAGCGCCGGCGTGACCGTCACCGAGATCGCCCGTCTCGCGCGCGTGATGACGTGGAAGTGGGCCGGGGTCGACCTGTTCTTCGGCGGGGCGAAGGCCGGGATCGTCTTCGATCCTTCCTCTCCCGACAAGGAAGCGGCGCTGCGGGCATTCGCTCGCAAGCTCTCCAACGAGGTGCCGCGCGAGTACGTGCTCGGGCTCGACATGGGCCTCACCGAACGGGACGCCGCGATCGTCCAGGACGAACTGTCGGACCGCGGCGCTATGATGGGCGCACCGGCTCAACTCGGCGGTCTTCCGTACGACGAGCTGGGCGTCACCGGGTTCGGCGTGGCCGAGGTGGCGGACGAACTGATGGCGGTGAACGGCTCGCTGCGCGGCAAGCGCGTAGCCGTTCAGGGTTTCGGCGCGGTTGGTGCCGCGGCAGCCCGACGCTTCGCCGAACTCGGCGCTGTCGTCGTCGCCGTGTCGTCGGTGCACGGCGCGTTGGTCGATCCCGACGGCCTGGATGTGGCGCGGCTGCTGGATCTGCGGGCTTCGTCCGGTGATCTCGCGGTCAAGGAGTACGGGCCGGTGCAGGCGCTGGGTGCCGAGCTCCGGGTGCCGTGCGACGTGCTGGTGCCGGCCGCGATGCAGGACGTGATCGACGCGGATCTCGCGGGCGAGCTCGACACCACCCTGGTGGTCGAGGGCGCGAACCTGCCGACTTCCGTTGCGGCGCAGGAGGTGCTGGCCGCTCGCGGCATCACGGTGGTGCCGGACTTCATCGCGAACGCGGGCGGCGTGGTCGCGGCGGCGTTCGGGATGGACGCGCGGTACTCACCCTTCCCGGTGAACCCCGCGACCGTGCTGGACGCGGTGTCGGAGAAGCTGAGGGCGAACGCGGTGCGGATCGTCGCGGAAGCCCGGGATCGTGGCACCACGACACACGTGGCCGCGCGCGAGCTGGCGCAGGAACGCGTGCTGACCGCGATGAAGCTGCGGGGGCGGGTCGCATGAGCTCGCTCCACGGTGTCGTGATCGCGGACTTCAGCCGCGTGCTGGCCGCGCCGTACGCGACGATGATGCTGGGCGACCTCGGCGCCGAGGTGATCAAGGTTGAGCAGCCCGGTCGTGGCGACGAGACCCGCACGTGGGGTCCGCCGCACTTCGAGGGCGAGGCGACGTACTTCCTGTCCGTCAACAGGAACAAGACGTCCGTGCAGATCGACCTGTCGACGCGGGCAGGCCGGGAGCAGGCGCGCGAGCTCATCGCGCGGGCGGACGTGGTGGTCGAGAACTTCAAACCGGGCACCATGAAGAAGTTCGGGCTGGACTACGAGTCGTTGGGGCGTGACGACCTCGTCTACTGCTCGATCTCGGGGTTCGGTTCGGGCAAGGGCGCGGACCTGCCCGGCTACGACCTGCTCGTGCAGGCCGTGGGCGGGTTGATGAGCGTGACCGGGCCCGGTCCGCAGGAGCCGGTGAAGACCGGGGTGGCGCTGGTGGACGTCCTGACGGGGTTGCACGCCTGCGTCGGCATCCTGGCGGCGTTGCGGCATCGGGAGGCGACCGGGCAGGGGCAGCTGGTCGAGCTGGACCTGCTGTCGGTGTTGTTGTCCAGCATGGTGAACCAGAGCGCGGGCTTCACGCTGGCCGGTTCGATCCCGCAGCCGATGGGCAACCGGCATCCCTCGATCGCGCCCTACGAGGTGTTCCCGACGATCGACCAGCCGATCGTGCTCGCGGTCGGCAACGACAGGCAGTTCCGCCGGCTGTGCTCGGTGCTCGACGTGCCGGAGCTGGCCACGGATTCGCGGTTCCTCACGAACCCGGACCGGGTCGAGCACGTCGGCGAGCTGTTCGAGGCGCTGTCGGCGCGGCTGCGGACGCGTCCGGCACAGCACTGGTTCGAAACCCTGACGCCCCTTGGTGTTCCGTGTGGTCCGGTGAACGACATCGCGCACGCGTTCGCACTGGCGGAGTCGCTGGACCTCAAGCCCACCGCGACGATCGGCGACATGACGCTCGTCGCGAACCCCATCCGCCTCTCGCGCACGCCGGTCACCTACCGGCTGCGCCCGCCGAAGCTGGAGCAGTGAAGTGCAGGACCCGTTGCAGTTGCTGGACATCCCGTCGTTGCTGAGCGACGAGGAGCGCGACATCCAGGCCACCGTCGCGGCGTACCTGTCCGATCACGTGCGGCCGCACATCGCCTCCTGGTTCGAGGAAGGCGTGCTCCCGCGCGAGCTCGCGCGGGAGCTCGGCAAGCTCGGGGTGCTCGGCATGCACCTCGAGGGGTACGGGTGCGCGGGGACCTCGGCGCTGGCGTACGGCCTCGCGTGCCTGGAGCTGGAGGCAGTGGACAGCGGCATCCGGAGTTTCGTGTCGGTGCAGGGTTCGCTGTCGATGTTCTCGATCTGGAAGTACGGGTCGGAGGAGCAGAAGCAGGAGTGGCTGCCGCGGCTGGCCGCGGGTGAGGCGATCGGCTGCTTCGGGCTGACCGAGCCGGACTTCGGCTCGAACCCGTCCGGAATGCGCACGCGAGCCGTGCGCGACGGGTCGGACTGGGTGCTCAACGGCACCAAGATGTGGATTACCAACGGCGGCCTCGCGGACGTCGCGACCGTGTGGGCGCAGACCGAGGAGGGAGTTCGAGGATTCCTCGTCCCCCGCGGCACGCCGGGATTCTCGACCCAGGACATCAAGCACAAGTTGTCGATGCGAGCATCGGTCACCTCCGAGTTGGTCCTGGAGGACGTGCGGCTGCCGGACAGCGCGCGCCTGCCACTCGCGACTTCCTTGCGCGCTCCCCTTTCCTGCCTGAACGAGGCCAGGTTCGGAATCGTGTTCGGTGCTGTCGGCGCGGCGCGGGACTCGTTGCAGGCGGCGCTCAGCTACTCGGGCACGCGCATCCAGTTCGACAAGCCGATCGCCGCGTTCCAGCTGACGCAGCGCAAGCTCGTCGGCATGTCCGTGCAGGTCAACAACGCGATGCTGCTCGCGCTGCACCTCGCGAGGCTCAAGGAGGCCGGCACGCTGAAGCCGGAGCAGATCAGCGTCGGCAAGTACAACAACGTCGAGGCGGCCATCGCGATCGCAAGGGAAAGCCGGACGATCCTCGGCGCGAACGGCATCTCGCTGGAGTACTCGCCATTGCGTCACGCCAACAATCTGGAATCCGTTCTCACCTACGAGGGCACTTCGGACATCCACCTGCTATCCATCGGCCACGCGTTGACCGGAATCGCCTCATTCCGATGATCCTTCGTCCTATCCTGCAGGCCGCAACGGGTTCGTGGGGTGGGAGGACGTTCTGCCGGAAGAGACAAGCAGCCGCAGCGATGCGCGCCGCAACCGCAAACGTTTGCTGGATGCCGCGACGCACGTTCTGCGGGCTGAACCAGAAACGGCGACGATGCAGTCCATCGCGCGCAAAGCGGCGCTTTCGCAAGCGACGGCCTATCGCCACTTCCCGTCCGTGGAAGCGCTCGTGGTGGCTTATCACGAGGATGTCATCGCGTCGTTGATCGAGCACGGCGAACGGTGTCGCAAGACCGGCAAGGAGTTGTTCGAACACCAGGTCGCGCGCTGGGTGAAGCTGCAGAACGTGCACGGCCCGGTGATCGTGCGGTTCTGGTCCCGGCGCGGGTTTCTGGAACGGCTGCAGTCCGCTGACGCACTGACCACGCTGTCGTGCAAGGCGTGGGACCGGGCCCTGCACGGCGTGTTGATCGACCTGGCGTTGCCGGACGCTTTGCTTTCTGTGGCGCGGTTTCTGCACAACGCGTTGTTCGACCCGCGGGAGATCATCGACCTGACGAAAGCCGCCGGACTACCTGACGAACAGGTGGTCCGGCGGCTCTCGGACGCGTTCTACGGCGCGTTGTCGGGCTGGGCGGCGCACTAGTGGCTTGACCCGGAACGTCGGCTGGGTGATTCACGCTCAGCAGGGCACCTCGCGGCACCGCCCCCGCGCCCCCGTACATCCAGTATGAGGACGCGGGGGCGGCACCACGATGCACCCGTCTGACCGCGAATTCGCCCGGCAACGTTCCGGGCCACGCCACTAGACACCCAGCGGGAACACCCACTTCAGCTCGGACTTGAGGTTCGGCCGGCCGTCCAGCGGGTTCTCCCCCGCGATGCCACCGGCCGCGATCTTGTCCAGCGTCTTGAGGCCCTCGGGCAGGATCTGGCCGAACACCGCGTAGTTCGGGCGCAGGATGCTGTCGGTCTGCACCAGGAAGAACTGCGAGCCGTTCGTGTCCGGGCCGGCGTTGGCCATGGCGAGCGTGCCGCGCGGGTAGATGCGGCGCAGGCCGGTCGGGTCGTTCGGCGCGGGCTTGAGGTCGGTCGGCAGCTCGTCGGCGTACTTGTAGCCGGGACCGCCCTCACCGGTGTTGGACGGGTCGCCGCACTGCAGCACCTTCAGCGTCGGGTACGCGGTGAGGCGATGGCACTCGGTCTGGTTGTAGAAGCCACGATGTGCCAGGTGGATGAAGCTGTGCACGGTGCACGGCGCCTTGGTGCGGTCGAGCAGCAGCGGGATGTCGCCCTGGTTCGTCTTGACCTTCACGAGGACCTTGCCCTTGGTGAACCACGGGTCGTGCGGCATGGACACCGGACGGGCAGGAGGTTCCTCCGGCGTCGCGGTGTAACCGCAGTCGGGCCGTGCTTCTGGCTGCGCGGACGCTGTTCCGGTCGTCATGAGTCCGGCGGCCACTGCCACCACTGCCAGACCAGCTGCGATTCGCCTCATGCGCGTTTCCTAGTGGAGCTGGTGGCAGTCCGGCAAGGTTTAACGGATCACTGAGGTGATCTCACCAACGGGGATTCTCGCGCTGAACGCCTGACGTGCGCGGGAGCGCGTGGCCGTGCGTCGCGACGGGTTGCAGGGCCTGGAAGAAGAAGGACGGGGAGTCCTGGTAGGACTGGATTTGCGAAGATCAAGTCCGAAC